>CALCEL010000073.1 GCA_937900485.1 uncultured Prevotellaceae bacterium | reverse complement strand
TCAGCAACATACGCGGCAAGACCTGCACGGCTGTGATAGATGCAGTGATAGCAGGCGAGACAGACCCGCGGAAACTTGCAGAGATGTGCACCCACTGGCGTCTGAAGAGTACGCAGGAGGAGATTGCACTTGCCGTCGAAGGCAACTTCACGGAGCACCATATGTTCATGATTCGGATGATACGGGACAGCATAGCAGATATTGAGAGGCATATAGCCGACCTCGACGCGGAGATAGACCGCAGGATGGCTCCCATCGACGGTATCATCGAGCGTCTGTGCGGCATCCCGTCCATGGACAGGACTTCCGTGAAGGAGCTGATTGCCGAGATTGGCGTTGACATGGAGGTGTTCCCCACTGCCGACCATCTGGCATCGTGGGCAGGCATGTCACCCGGCAACAACGAGAGCGCGGGCAAAAAAAAAGCTCGCACACGAACCACGGGAACAAGGCCACGAAGGCGATAATGTCCGAATGCGCATGGTGCGCAAGCCGCACCAAGAACACGTTTTTCTCCACCCGATACAAGAGACTGGCAGCACGAAGAGGCAAGAAGAGAGCCATAGTAGCACTAGGACGTGAGATCCTGATTATCGTGTACCACATGCTCAAGGACGGGACGGAATACCGTGAACTCGGACCGGACTACATGGACGACCGCCGCAAGCAGGCACAGATAAAATACCACAAGGAACAGCTCAAGACACTACTCGGAGAGGATACGCCCGAGCAAAGGAAGACGGCATAGCCGCCACGTATTCTCAGGCCGATTTTTACTGGGACACCAAGCCCGAATATGAAACTGGCCTAAACGACCGAGAGGCAAAGATTGTTGCTACGAGCACGCGAATGAAATTTCCTGACCAACTTGGTCGTTGTAAAACTTAAACCTGCCCCATCCATCAGCCACAGATGACACCACAGTCACCTGCATTCCTCGTTTTGTCTGAAAACAGAATTATTAACCAGAGATGCCCAGAAATGGGTGTCTCGCAATTAAATATTTTCGAATGAAAGAAAGAATACAATACATTGACCTGGCAAAGGGGTTCTGTATTTTTCTGGTTGTGTGGTTTCACGTATTTTCACAGTACAATCTGACACTCCCATTTTCAAGCTTACTTAAATCATTCAGAATGCCATTGTATTTCATTCTTTCTGGCTTCTTCTTTAAAACATACTCAGGTTTCTTCAGTTTTCTTAAACGTAAAACAAACAAATTACTTATTCCATTTGCCTTTTTTTACATATTTACTTCACTCCTACTTACAGCAGTCCTTAACACTTTAGGTATAAATATACGTTGTGTAGGAAGACTGAACGATCCAATAACATTTATTTTTGGTTTATACTATGAGAGTTTTAGCAATCCACCTATCTGGTTCCTCTTTTGTTTGTTTAACATTAACATTATTTACTATGTCATCATAATAATAAGAAACAAACTAAAACTTGGCAGTATTTTTGTTATCATAGTATCACTGGCTCTTGGAATTATTGGAGCCACTATGCACTTATACAACTTTTCACTACCAATGTTCTATGATTCCTCATTAACAGCCCTTCCATTCTTCGTGTTTGGTAACATAATAAACAAAAAAACAGACATATTAAGATCATGGAAGTATGACCGCTATATTCCAATATTCGTGATTATTATAATAGCAATCACATACTACCTGACCATAGAAACAAATATCGACTACAGATGTAGTGAGTTCTCCATGAAAGAAGTTCTAGTAATATATCCTACAGGAATAATGGGTTCATTGTGTGTTTTAGGTATCTCCAAGATGATTGTAAAGCTGCCATACATATCTTATTGCGGAAGATACTCGATTATAATACTGGTAACTCACAACTTAATGATAGCAATGTTAAAACCAGTGCTTGCAAAATTGCATTTAGCCACTTTACAAGAGTCGTGCTTAAGTCTCTTCTGTATAATGGCTTCATACATAATTATAATTCCTTTGTTCATTAAGTTCTTACCACATGTGACAGCACAGAAAGATCTGATAAAAATTGACTGAAATACAACGGGTATGAAATCAGCTTGATTTCATACCCGTTTTGTTATCACGGATTCACTGTGACGGACAAGCCGCCGCTGTGTCCACCGTACATTGTGGCATACATGCACTGTGCCGTTGACACGCCGAAATTATATGTACCAGATGCAGACACATAGTAATCGATGTCAAGAGTGCTCGAGCCTTCCCGATAACGTTCGAAAAACATCTCCACATACGAGTCATGGATAGACTGGAAACACCATAACGCACCTTTATTACAATATCCACTAAGTTTGTCGATAGGTTCAAAGCATGCCGGATGAGGCATATTCACACACATGAAATCCATGTCTCTGTCTGTAGTTAAAGTATGACGCACACGTACTTTCTGTCCCACTCTTAACGACTCGTCATCATTCAGGAAACGCCATTTCCCAATACCAGCAACGGTATCATAAACCATGACACGACGCGACACAGACACCTCGCCTGTGGTATATGACTTCACATGACTGCTCTCATCAGTGAATGATACGGTGACAGCTCCCCAAGAGACGCCATCACTCTTCTTCACCACCGTCAGTGAAGAAACAGACGTCAAGGTATCAAACACCTCCACAGGCGTATTAACATATCCCATCTCAGGGGCAAACAGCATAGTAGAGTCTGACACAAAGTGATTATCAATCTGCACACCATCTATAGATAATTGCGAATTTTCTCCTTTTCGCAAAGAAATGTTTGGTGATATGCGGAGAATAAGGTCTGTCACCTCACATGTTGTCTCAGCGCAGTCCCATGACTGGACCTGCTTTTGACGTAACAGCCATAATTGCATATCACGAAGCACACTGTCGTTCGGGTTAAGCGCATATATTGACCTCATTGCCGCCACTTGAGTGGGTATGCGGTAATCACGCCAAGAGTACAATGCCCGCTTGGTTGCGAAATGCAAGCCCTGTCCCTCATCTTCAACGAGGTAGCTCTTCAATATGCCCACAAACCTATCCGCACTTTTCTTCCGAGAGAACGACCGCAACATAACGGAAGACGAGGCGACACCATAAATGGAGAGTTCACTTTGATGTCTCTCCACATAATTAAGATAGGTGTCATGTATCAACCGCACCTCACCACCGACCTCACGTTCTGGAACACATGAGCAGACCATAAGATAATGCAGGTCAGTCTCAGAAGGAACATGACTAATCTTATGAGCTTTTCTGTACTTGTAATTGCGCACCTGCACACTGTCAAGATATGAGAGTGCGGAATAAAGCATATCCGGCTTGTCTGTCATACGTGAAAGCTGCTCGGCAACTAAAAGAGTAACATAATAACTTCCCTCTCTCATACCATCAAACCACTTGAAAGAGCCGTCCGCACATCTCAAAGCGCTCAGTCGAGACAGACATCTCTCATAGATAGACTTTGCACTATCCGTATTAACAACCTTTTTGTCCGTATAACGCTTCAACGAGTCTGCCAGTTCCAACAATTTGCTGTTAGCGTAAATAGAAGCCGCAAATGACGGTGCGTTCTGACAAGACGGTAGCTGAACACCTCGCAAGGCATCAATGACCGTCCACACAGGATTGTCAGTATACTCCACTCTCATGCTCTTGTCATGCGCAGAAGAGCTGTCTCCATTAAACAAAGACTTAAGATTAACATCTTTCTCACCGGGACCATTGATATAGAAAGGAACAGATTCAGACAGCTGCACACGCGACGGTAACACCGGCAAGAGATTACGTTCTCCGTCTGAGACATCATCACTTACCGCAGACACATCACACAGCAGGTCATCAGCTCCATCAGTAAACTGATACGGAAAAGATACGGTCGTGGTGCTCATTCCATCAACACAGAATGGTATCGTGTCCGCATACACCAGTGACTCATCTTTAGCCTTACGCAAACAAATCACAGCATAACCGTTGAGTGAAGTCCCATCTTGATTAATAATTCGTGCCATGAGATTCAAGTCATCCCCCACACGCACAAACCGCGGCATATTCGGCTGAACCACAAACGGCTTTCTTGCCACAGTCTTAGACGTCATGACACCATTATTCATTCGCTCATCATGTACAAAGCCCATAAACTTCCACTCTGTGAGAGATTCTGGCAGCGTGAATGAGACACGTATCAGTCCGTCCTTGTCAGAGACAAGATTCGGATAGAAAAATGCCGTCTCCGCGAAATTGCTTCTCAACATGACCTTGCCTTCATCGACGCCTGCATCACTCCCCCTCTCATCAACAGTACTGTAAACATCATCCAGATCCATAGATGAGTCCGTCATTACATTCTTCTTAGCCATTACGGACGAAGCCTCTTCAGTGACCTCCAGACCTGCCATTTCCATTTTCACGCCTCTAGCTACTGCAGCTAAAGGTCTATGTATAAAGTTAGTCCTACCATGCGCATGTCCCAACATACTTATTTCATAGAAATCGTTAAACCTATCGAAGGAAGGTGCTCTAAGATTTTCTGACTTATAATCACCATTGAAGAAAAACTCAAACGAAGATTGTACATACGGAATATGCATATTCGTCTCATTCACCACACGAGCGAATGGCAACGAGAAACTCCAAGCGTAAGGATGGATGTCATCGAGTGAGGCATCATATAACGTAGCAATCATTTCCGACGGCGACGCCTGCTTGCCATCAGGAGACTTCACAGAAAGGACCCATGTCTCTTTATTTCCCGGCTGCACATGATCACGGAACGTGTTCCACGAGAGTCGCATATTCTTCTCTGGCACATCTTTTTTCAAGGTGGCTCTGTGCTTAGTCACATTTCCGTCGTTGACATAAAAAAGAGAGAACACCGATCCATCTTGCATAGAGTCATCATAATCCACATCAAAGACGTTTACGGTTTTAGAGACGGTACCAGTCTCACGCCCGAACACAATCTTGTTATTTGTCACATAACGTATGACATAAGAGTTCTCCTTAACTGGGATAAAATATATCCTAGCAGGTCTACCTTGGCTGAACCTGTCATTCTCACAATAGAAGAAGTCATCTTTGAACATGACCTCCCTGCCAGATGCGGTCTTCGTGTTCGAGTCAAATACTTTAATTACATACGGAGCCGTGAGAGTTATGTCATTGCCTCTTGAGTCCCTACTTTGGAAATTAAGCACATACTCACCCATCGGCATACGAGCCACATCCATACCACACAAACAAGAAAGAGTATAAGGAGTATTTGACTGTACTTTAACCTTGTTAATAACCTTATCATCCAACTTCACCTCACACGTGGCAAACACATCGAGAGAATTGCCCAACACATCAAACGCCTTCAGCACCATGTTGCCTTCTTCACTCAAATCGGCCACATGTCCCGCATCCAGCTCCAACATATACTCACGGACAGAGACAACAGTATAATACTCCTCCTCACGTGTCTCTCCCGCCTGGTCTGTGACTTTAGCCACGACCTTGAAACATATACTATTCACATCGGAGACATTCTCGGCGACAAGAGGCAAAGAAATGGAGAACTTACCATCAGTGTCAGTCTTAGTCTGTCCGTGGCTCAAGGCATTCTCCACACGTCTCCAAGAGCTACGGTTCGTCATCCTCCACACGTTACGTGAACGTAACCGCCGGTAATACTGAGGTGACATGAACACATCATACTCCACATCAGCAGCTTGAACCGGCACGCCGGAAAACATCACGGCCTTTCCCTCCACCATCATCGTATCTCCCGACGCGAGACGTCCCTCCGTCTTTCCCTCAAGAGACAATGACCATGTAGGACGTTTGTATTCCTCAACTCTGACAGTCACCGAACTCTTTCCACAAGAAACAATATACTCACCCACCTTAGCGTTGTCGGGGATACGGAACTCGCAACTGAACGTACCGTATTCGTTGGATGTCACCTTTTGTTTCTGTACATCTCCCCGATCCTTAGTGAAAAAGAACGACACTTCTGAAGCCTGCCCCGACACTGTCACATACGAGTCCTTCGCATCATTACAATACGACACGCCGGCGACCTTGACCGTCTGTCCTGGACGATACAGTAAACGATCCGTGAACAACTTAGTATAGTCAGTCGTCTTATATTCTTTATCAGACACACTATATGAGAAAAACACATTTGACAAAGACACTGTGTCACCCTCCGCACGTGAGGCTTTTAACGACACCCTTCCTTTATTCTCCTGCAACTTGAAAAAACACTCTCCATCATTGTCTGTGACGCCAGAACCCTTTCGGACGACATCATTACTATAATTCTTCTCTAATACCCAATCGACAGACACACCCGCTACCGGCTTACCGCTGACAGCATCTAAGGTGTAGACCCGGACACCATCTTTCTCTTGCACTGGAACCATACAGAAAGACGACACATGAACGAGCTGAGTATTTTGATTGCCTAACGATCCAACCACTACAACGTACTTGCCAGGTTTCAATCCACCTATCCTCTCAGTATGTTTTCCGACCACGCACAGACCAGCTTCCTTACGTCTCACGTTGTCCGGGTCATCACCCAATGTTACTGTCTTCGAAGCAACGACCTTTCCGTCAAGACGTAATTTGCTCTGACATCCATTCTGCTTCTCGTATCCATTAAACTCACGTATAAACACCTGAGCCTTGTCACAATTCCAGAAACACACGTCGATTTTCAGATCTTCCCCAGGGAGATGGAAGTCAGACACCTTTACCCTCGACACGGACATTAAAGCACCGTTAAGATTGCTTCGGTATTCAGATATGAAACGAGAGTCCGCATTCTCCTCCACCACCTTCTTCCAGTAACTAACGACAGAGTCACGATATGCCGCTGAGAACTCATCATCAGAGGTTCTCTGCCGCACATTATTTCTCATAATCTCCGCATAGCGTATCTCATCCGTCAAAGCATCCGACGCCTTATCCATATTGAGAGACTTATATACAGATATCATATCTTCATAAATGGAGAATTTCTCGTCCTGTGAACAGAAGGAGTTATCAAAATAATAGTCAGCGATTACCGCCAGCATGCAATGATTGAACATCGCCCCGTCCTTTCCCAACTTCACCATTGCCTTATACTTAGAAGCTTGTTGAGAAGCCAAAAACCTCTTGTCCTTAAGAGCTTCCCTCAGATGTTCATCCCGTTTAGCCATATAGTCGACATCATCGTTACGAACATCAGAGTATCTGTCAGGCAGTTCGTGATACGCCCAGGCGGCGACACAATGAAGTATAGCCTTTTGCGTGGCCACCTCTGGAGTCAGAGTCTTATTATTCAGATGGTTTATACGATTCTCCACAGTCTCTATCTCCTTGTCAAAAGTACGAGAGTCCTTATCCACATTGGCAGCTATCGTTTTTATTAGCCTCACGCACTCTTCGTCGAAAGACTGAGCCGACGTGTTCATGAACATTCCGAGAGTTAATAATAGTGCGAATACAATCTGTCTCATTAAATAATTAGTATTAGTGAAAAAAAGAATTGTAATATAGGACGCGAAGATTCAAAAAAAATCCGAGAATCACAAAAGTAACTCCCGGATTATTCTTACAAAAAATGTACTAAATCATGTAGTTATGCACGAAAATTCATCACCTCTGAGCGTAATAGTCTGTCAACATTGACTCCTCCACCATCTTCAGACCAGCGTAGTCATTAGTAACCTTCAAAGTGTTACCACTTGGCAGGAAAGCCACGATAGTACCATCATCGTTAAACTGGAAGAGGTCACGAGACACACCATCCTGAGACACAGACCATGTATCCTTCTTCTTATTGTACTTGAAGTAAGTGATCTCACCAGTCTCTGATGTCACCTCATAACCATTCTTAATAGTCTTCACTGCATACATAAGACCGTCTGAGCCCTTGACATTCTTAATCTGTCCGGCTGCCAAAGGCTGGTTACCAGTCCAGAACTCAATAGTATTAAGAACAATAGCGTCAACAGTAAGGCAGATACTACCCACAATAGGCTGAAGGATAAGACCCACAATACCATTAACGAACTTGTTATTTGTCATTGAACACTGCCATTTCTCATATTTATTGAAAAGGCTGAATGAACCTATGCATGAACTGCACAAAAATGAACCCGCAAGCAGTAAAACTGCAACCTGTAAACTTCTTTTTCTCATAATTTATATAATTAAACTGTCGCAAATTTACACATTTTCTATTAACGACAATAAAGAATGAACAATTTATTACATGTCGGTTCTCATTTCATATTGTCAAGAAATCCGCTTGGTCCATGCACATCAGGGAGACTTCCCATTTTCCGCTTGCAAGCTAAAGGTTATAATATCATGATTTGCTGATAAAGAAAAGGACTATAACATGCGTGTGGAGAAATTACAAAATTTCCTATCCGCACCTCTATTTTTTACTGTCCGAAACTCCTCTTTTTCCGTTGACACGTGACAATGAAAAAATGACTTCCGGAATTTTCCCGTGTCTTATTCGGCGTCTGAAAATCTTAGGTTAGGACGTTGAAAAATTCAGGTTAGTATTTTGAAAACTGCAGACCTTTTTGTATAGTATATCCTAACCTGAGAATTTCAAAAAAGAGACACAAGATTTTTAATTGTCTTATTTTTAGGTTATCAATAAGTTAACCCAATTTTAAACAAAAAACAGGCATAGGAAATTTGGTAACAAGACAAATTGTCCGTTATTCCACTCCAGTCGAACAGAGAACAAACACACACAACAGGTGTCATCTTCTGTTTTCACTCTCACAAACTTCCTCCAGTCCCAATATATAGCCTTGCACATAAATAGGCATAGCCCATCGACATATAGACAGACTTACCGATGCCAACACTCGCCTCACAAACACAAAAACATTGATTACCACGTCTATGTATTCCAGCAATTATTGTCAGCCTAAGATGAGCATTCATTAGCCCCACTCATATCGAGCACAAAAAAACATCCCGACTCCAATTTAAGTGTCAGGATGTTAGCTCGCGTACATCAGCGACCATCCACATGAGACAGTCCTTCACACTATCATCAACATTAGATTATCGCCAAAGAAAAAAGTCACCTATCATTTACAAACGACCAACGCCGTCCACTCATTCCTGTTGAGGATATCGATGACACTCATACCATATAGTTTAGCGGCATCCTGTATATCAGAAGCGTCATCAGCGAAAAAGCCGCTCATGATAAGTATGCCCCCCTGAGCGAGATGCGACTCATAAGCGGACATATCATTAATAAGAACATTCTTATGGATATTTGCCACGATGACATCGAAAGAGCCTTGTATTTTTGTGGCGTCTCCCAATATGACCTCAGCATCGTCTATACCATTCAAGAGCATATTCTCCTTTGTGTTCTGCACACTCATCTCATCGATGTCAATAGCGACAAGCTCACTTGCCCCTCTTTTCGACATTGCTATTCCCAGAACACCCGTTCCGCATCCCATGTCAAGGACTCTTTTTCCTTTCAGGTCCTTCTTCATAAGGTATTCGGCAAGCATATATGTCGTGTCATGTGAGCCGGAGCCAAAGGCCATTTTCGGACATAGCTTAATGCCGAACTGCTCTTCAAGAACAGGAGTGAATGATGTCTTTTCCCATTCCTCATTCCAGTCCTTATTCTCCAGTTCATTGACAGAGTATTCGAATGTGACGTCTGGAACGACAAAATCATTCAAGAGAAGGCTAAGTCTGTCATCATCAAACTTATCCACTTGGATATAAGCCTTGACACCAGTATCCGTAATTTCGAATGAGTCATATCCCTCGTCGCCTAAGACAGCGCAAAGGATATCACAATTATCAGCCGAATAAGGCTGAATCTTAATGTCTGCAAACAAGTAATTCATAATAATCTCCTAAAAAACATGTATATCTGTCCTTATGGCGTAAGACCTCTTCATGTACCCGAAACCATAAAAACACGTAATTAATTAAATTATCTTATTGAGCTATTCCCCTATTATATATCACTATAGCAACGTCCCTAAAATCATCTGACAACAAACTCATCATCTTGAGTCTGAGCACCGATAGTCAGACTCATAAGATCCTCATAAGTTCCGTTAAACATATTGACATCAACAAAGCCCTTCACACCATCAACTTTTCCGGCATCCGTATGTTGCCAAAAGGTCCACCCACCCTTGTACTGCAACTCTCTCACATAATAATGAGCTATCCAATACGGAAATCTGTCAAACTCTGGTGAGGAGAGGAACTTATTCTTAAACTTGTACGAGGTATACAAGATCGGCGTGACACCATAATGCTTCTCTACTATACGTAACCATGTAAGAACCTCCTTCTGTAAATCCTTTTGAGAATACGAGCCTATCGACTCGACATCCAAGACTGGAGGCAGGTCGTTCTCCTCCAATTGGACCATCTTACAAAAGAACCTGGCTTGTTTCTCAGCAGAACTTTTCGTACTGAAGAAATGATATGCTCCACGTATTATATCATTACGTCGGACATAATGAAAATTCTGGTTGAAATTCTCATCCAAGATGTCAACACCTTCTGTCGCTTTTACAAACACAAAGCTGACAGGACTACCTTGTAAACTTGCGTTTCTTAACTTATCCCAGTCTATCTCTCCCTGATAATGAGACACATCAATACCTCTCACCTTTCCGTCCGGATATTTGATAGTGCCGAACAAAGCCTTGACCTTAAAAGAATAAGGATTGATGTATGTACGCCAAAAGAAAACAGAGAATATGAGACACAAGACCAGGAGTACCGTCCAAAAGACAACACTCATATTATTCGTGGATGTTTGACGTTTATTTTTCCTGGTGGTCTTCGTCTTCGATACACCTCTCTTTTTCTTCGCGGATGACTCCATGATCACATATCCTAAAAAAATCAATTATAAAACGGGAACTGACATATCCTGGAAAATATTCTGGAAATATCGGAAAAAGCGAAAAACCATCATTTACCGTCAAGTAAATGTAATGGTTTTTCACTTTATACTGTACAGCAGTCATGAAACTCACGGTTCCGCAGAACCATGATATTCATAGCCGATATTCAAATCATTCTTACTTAGCCTGCTCCAACTGAAGAGTCTTTGTAGTCTGATCACAAACCTCTGTTGGACCCCAGTACTGGATCGGGCCTGGGTAAACATAAGCTGTCTGCTTTGCCCACTCGTCTCTCTTAGAAGCGAAGAACTTGAATGGAGCGCCATCAAGCTCAACAAGAGCCTTACGGATAACAGGCTTCATCTTACCGTTACGCTTCTCAAGATTCATCATCATAGTGATTGGCACACCACCGGCGATCCACTCTGCAGCAGGAGCAGTAGTGTTCTTAATGATAGACATGTAACCTGTCTTACCATTAGCGATGAGACGTGAAGCATTGTAACCGAGAGAGTAGCAGTAGTCTGCGTCATAGTTTGAAGGAGCAGCACAACGTCCCTCATAACCGAAGAAGTGATGCTGTGTACCGAACTTGCCGACATACTTGCCTTCCTTCTTCCACTCTGCAAGCTTAGAAGCAACCATGCGAGAGAGAAGTTTCTCTGTCTCGATGAGAGATACCTGAACATTACCATGTGGGTCACGGTCAAGCGCAAGCTGAGCAGCGACATCTGCTGGGAGAGACTCGAACACCTTCAGGTTGTCAGCAGCGATATGTGACTTAACGAAGGCGATTTGCTCGTCAGCACTGTTGAGAGCCTGAGCCTCTGGAGTGGCGAGAACGTCATTAAGCTCTGCGATAAGTTTCTTGATTGCAGGGATGAACTCGATGATACCCTCTGGAATAAGGACAGTACCGAAGTTGTTACCCTCAGCTGCACGGTCAGCAACAGCTTTAGCGATGTATGTCACAACGTCGTCAAGTGACATAGCCTTAGCCTCTACCTCCTCAGAGATAAGACAGATGTTAGGCTGGCACTGAAGAGCACACTCCAAAGCGATATGAGAAGCTGAACGCCCCATCAGCTTGATGAAGTGCCAGTACTTACGAGCTGAGTTACAGTCACGCTGGATGTTACCGATAAGCTCAGAGTATGTCTTACAAGCAGTGTCAAAACCGAAAGATGTCTCGATCTGCTCGTTCTTCAAGTCACCATCGATAGTCTTAGGACAACCGATAACCTGAACTCCATACTTCTTGGCAGCGTAATACTCAGCGAGCACACATGCGTTAGTGTTTGAGTCATCACCACCAATGATAACAAGTGCCTTGATGCCAAGCTCACGGAGAATCTTAATACCACTCTCAAACTGGTCTACCTCCTCAAGCTTTGTACGACCAGAACCGATGATATCAAAACCACCTGTGTTACGATACTCGTCAATCTTCGCATCAGTGAACTCAATGTACTTATGATCAACAAGACCACCAGGACCCATAAGGAAACCGTAAAGCTTGCTGTCTTTGTTCAAAGACTTCACACCGTCGTAAAGACCAGAGATAACGTTGTGACCACCAGGTGCCTGACCACCAGAAAGGATGATACCCACGTTGAATGGCTCAAGTTTCTGAGCCTCACCAGCCTCAAATGTGATAACAGGCATACCGTAAGTGTTAGGGAATAACTCCTTAATCTCTGCCTGATTACCTACTGACTGTGTAGGAGCACCCTCAACAGCCTTGACCGGGCCCTGAAGAGCCTTAGGAAGCTTTGGCTGATAAGCAGCGCGAGCTTTCTGTAAATTTGAAATTGCCATTGGTAAATATCTTTATATGTTAATAATACAATCTTAAATACACGCGTGCAACGCTCGTCACACAATCACTATTTTGACGCTCTGGCTTTTGCGATGTAGCCTAGAGACTCCCTACACATATTAGTGACGTAGTCCCAGTCCTGAGCCTTAACCTTGTCGCTCGGGAACAACTTTGAGCCCATTCCGACACAGAATACGCCGGCCTTGATCCATGAAGTGAGATTCTCTTCTGTAGGAGCGACACCTCCGGTAACCATTATCTTAGACCATGGCATTGGGGCTTTCAAGCCTTTGACGAAGTTTGGTCCGTACACATCACCAGGGAAGACTTTACACAAGTCGCATCCAAGCTCCTGAGCCTTACCGATCTCAGACACAGTTCCACAGCCAGGACAGTAAGGAACGAGACGTCTGTTACATACTGGGGCAATCTCCGGATTGAAGAGAGGACCTACGACAAAGCACGCACCCAACTGGATATACATCGCAGCTGTTGGAGCATCAACAACAGAGCCGATACCCAATGCCAACTCAGGACACTCAACGGCTGCAAACTTCACACACTCAGCGAAAACCTCCTGTGCGAAATCACCCCTGTTAGTAAACTCAAAAGCGCGCACACCACCATCGTAACATGCCTTAATCACTTTCTTAGCAACCTCTGCGTCTTTATGATAGAACACAGGCACCATTCCTGTAGAACCAATCTTCTCAAGAACAGCAATCTTATCAAATCTAGCCACTTTTTGTTATTTTGAGAAAATAAAACAGCAGACGGACGCGGGAGCTGTATACTCTCGTCAATCCGCCAACCATATATCCATTTTACTTATCGCTGTACTCGTCCGTTGGCGTTACCACCCGCAAGAGCCTCAACTTCCTCAACAGAGACATGATTGAAGTCGCCTGGTATTGTGTGCTTCAACGCAGAAGCAGCGACAGCGAACTCCAACACCTCACCCTGTGTAGGCTTAGTCAACAATCCATGGATCAATCCACCAGAGAAAGAGTCACCGCCACCGACACGGTCGATGATAGGGTTAATGTCATAACGCTTAGACTGATAGAACTCCTTACCGTCGTATATCAGTGCCTTCCAACCATTATGGGTGGCGGAGAAGCTCTCACGAAGAGTACTTACCACGTACTTGAAACCGAACTCCTTGGCCATAGCCTTGAAGATGCCCTCATATCCGGCAGCGTCAGTTTTTCCACCCTCGACATCAGCGTCTGGTTTGAAACCAAGACAAAGCTCCGCATCCTCCTCGTTACCTATACAAACATCAACGTACTGCATCAAAGGACGCATGACGGAGATAGCCTTCTCTGAAGTCCAGAGTTTTTTACGGAAGTTAAGGTCCACACTGATTGTAACACCATGCTTCTTGGCAGCGATACATGCCTGCTTCAGACACTCAGCTGAAGCGTCAGATATTGCAGGTGTGATACCAGACCAATGGAACCAGTCAGCTCCCTCAAATATAGCATCGAAGTCAAAGTCCTCCGGCGCAGCCTCAGCAATAGCGGAATGAGCACGATCATATATCACCTTAGAAGGACGCATGCTGGCGCCTGTCTCAGCGTAATAAAGTCCTACTCTCTCACCACCTCTCGCGATGAAATCCGTGTTCACACCATACTTGCGCATAGCGTTTACCGCGATCTGACCAATCTCGTGCTTTGGAAGTTTTGAGATGAAATAGCAATCGTGTCCGTAGTTCGCACAGCTAATCGCCACGTTAGCCTCACCTCCACCAGGAATAATGTTGAACTTGTCAGCCTGAACAAAACGTGAATTTCCCTCAGGCGAGAGGCGAAGCATAATCTCGCCCATTGTAACTATTTTTGCCATCGTATAATATTATTACTTGAACTATCAAATCCTAACGCCAGACTGAATTTGTTTTCACACAAAGCATAGCTGACACCATAAAGAACATGTTATCCCATAGAAACCACACATATTCTTTTCATGCGCAAAGATAAGTTTTTTCTTTTTCTTTACACCGACTTGGCTTTCTTTTTTTCATTTTTTCACGCCTCACACGTTTTTTTCACAACTTCCGCTGCGATGATTTGCATAAATTTTACTATTTTTGCACGGTTTTAGGTAGAATGTGACAAACACGTAACGTTTGCCGCCCACCCGTCAGCGTTGACAACACATCATTGTGGTTGACACAGAACTCGGCAAGCTCACTGACGCTTACCACCCGCTAAGACTGGCATTCACGAGACTGCAGAATGACCGTCGGCACTTGTGACTAACACTGCATGGGGACAACACTATTATGGTTCACCATCCCGTGGACAAACAAATCATGCGGACAAGGTAAAAGGATAAAGTATTAAAGTTTCACTAAACAGATGGAAGTTCAATCGAAAATCAGAATTAAAGACATTGCCGAGAGAGCAGGCGTGTCCGTCGGCACTGTCGACCGTGTCATACACGGTAGAAGCAACGTGTCCAAACTCGCACTTGAGAAAGTGCAGAAAGTGCTGGACGAGATTAACTATGTACCTAACCACTACGCCAGCGCATTGGCAAGCAACAAGGTACACAAATTCGTCGCCATACTACCTATGCACGAGGAGGACAGTTATTGGGCTAGAGTCGAGAAAGGTCTCTTCGACGGACTGAGCCGTTTCACGGACTTCAAGATATCATTCAACATCTTCCATTACGACCCTTTCAGCGATGAGACATTCAAGAACGAATGCGAGAACCTCATCGCAACTGAGCCAGACGCAGTCATCATCGGACCGATCTTCAACCACAACATCATGGCGGCGTTCACTGACAGACTCGACGAGAAAGAAATACCGTTCGCTCTCCTCGACTCCAACTGGCCCGAGTTCAACGCGCGCACATTCTACGGACAGGACTCTATCTGCAGCGGAAAGTTCGCAGGACGTGTCATGGCAATGGCGGCAGGCGGTGCACCAAAACAGATTGCCTTGTTCAAGGTGCTCGGCGAAGGACGTGTGGCCTCACGACAGCAGATGAACCGTGAGGTGGGATTCCGAGAGTACATGAAAGCTCATTGCCCAGGATGTGAGATTAAGGAGGTGCCATTATTCGTGTATGACAAGAAGGGAATGGCAGAAATCTTGAAAAATTTCTTCACAGCCAACCCGGACATCAGGTTCGCCCTCACATTCAACTCTTCCATCCATATCATAGCGGACTTCCTGCGAACAGAGATGCCAGACCACGAGCACGTCACACTGCTAGGATATGACGCCGTCGACGCTAACGTGGAGTGTATCAAAAACGGATCTGCAGACTTCCTCATCGCACAGCACCCACACGCACAGGGACTGGACTGCTTCCGCTGTATGTTCAACTCCTGCGTGCTCCACACAAAACAGAAGAGGGATCACTACATGGCCATAGAACTTTTAATGCAAGAAAATATCGATTTCTATATCGACTGACAACATACAAACTACCAAAAAGCGGTGTCTCCGTCCAGAGGCACCGCTTTTTGTTTAGGCGCAAACGTCACAAAATAACAGCCACATGGCTGTTTAATCATTTTTTTTTCGTATTTTTGGCACACGAAAAGAAGATAACAAAAAAACATATAAAATGCTCACTCAACAAGACAAAGAATTTCTCGCCCAGAAGGGTATAACAGAGGACAAACTCAACACTCAGTTAAATTGTTTCAAAACAGGATTTCCCTTTCTGAAACTGGCAGGCGCTGCGTCTCCGGCCAAAGGCATCACAGTACCTACAGAAGAGGAGAGAACCAACTACCTCAAGGCTTGGGACAACTACCTCAACGGTAGCCGCAAGGTATTGAAGTTCGTGCCTGCATCAGGAGCCGCAAGCAGAATGTTCAAGAATCTTTTTGAATTCCTCGACGGCGCCAATAACACGCCAAACGACGACTTCATGAAGAAATTCTTCAACGACATCGAGAAATTCGCATTCTACGACGAACTCAACGAGACATGTAAGGACAACGAGGGCAAGACTATCAACGAGCTCATTAAAGATGGAAACTACAAAGCCGTCATTGATAATCTACTCAACGAGAAGGGACTCAACTACGGAAAGCTTCCTAAAGGACTTATCAAATTCCACTCTTACGCGGAAGGAAACCGCACTCCTTTGGAGGAGCACCTCGTCGAAGGAGCGCTCTACGCTAAAGGCAACGACGGAAAAGTGAATGTCCACTTCACTGTATCACCAGAACACCGCGTCCTTTTCGAGTCACTCGTCGCAGACAAGTCCTTCGAATATTCTAAGAAGTTCGGAGTAACATACAGTGTAAGCTTCTCAGAGCAAAAGTCAAGCACAGACACGGTTGCCGCTACTCCCGACAACGAACCTTTCCGTACTGAAGACGGAAAAATCTTGTTCAGGCCAGGTGGGCACGGCGCTCTGATTGAGAATCTCAATGACCTTGACGCAGACGTCATATTCATCAAGAATATTGACAACGTGGTGCCGGACCGTCTCAAGGACGAGACAGTAACATACAAAAAACTTATCGCAGGTGTATTGGTAAGCAAACAACAGAAGGCGTTTGACTACATTAAACTTCTTGACACAGGCAAGTATAATCACGACCAACTGGAGGAAATCATTCGTTTTCTGCGTGACGAGCTGTCATGCAGAAATCCGGAACTGAAGAACCTCGAGGACAGTGAACTCGTTGTGTACCTGAGAGGAAAGCTGAACAGACCAATGCGAGTGTGCGGTATGGTGAAGAACGTGGGAGAACCTGGTGGCGGACCTTTCCTCGCATACAACCCTGACGGCACAATATCTCTTCAGATTCTCGAGTCATCACAGATTGACAAGAACAACGCTGAATACCTCGATATGTTCAACGGCGGCACCCACTTCAACCCGGTTGACCTCGTATGCGCTGTGAAAGACTACAACGGGAACAAGTTCGACTTAACAAAATACGTCGACCACAACACTGGTTTCATCTCATCAAAGAGCAAGAACGGCAAGGAGCTTAAGGCTCTTGAGCTTCCAGGTCTGTGGAATGGAGCAATGAGTGACTGGAACACCATCTTCGTGGACGTAAGTCTCGGCACTTTCAATCCTGTGAAGACTGTCAACGATCTGCTCCGTGAGCAACACCAATAACAATCACACGACTGTGAATTAAAGTTCAACAAATAGATATCCGATGAAAAAAATTATGTTACTCGGTAGCGGTGAGCTCGGAAAAGAGTTTGTCATCGCCTGCAAAAGAAAAGGGCAATACGTTATTGCCTGTGACTCCTACAATAACGCCCCAGCCATGCAAGTAGCCGATGAACGTGAGGTTTTCTCAATGCTTGACGGCGAAGCTCTAAAGGCTGCTGTAAAAAGACATATGCCTGACATTATTGTTCCAGAAATCGAGGCGATACGCACAGAGATCCTGTACGAGTTCGAGGAGCAAGGCATAAAGGTTGTGCCAAGTGCCAGAGCTGTCAACTTCACCATGAACCGCAAGTCGATAAGAGAGCTGGCTCACACAGAGCTTGGCCTGAAAACCGCAAACTACAAGTATGCGAAGACCTTCGAGGAGTTCAAGAAGGTAGCGGAGGAGATCGGATATCCATTCATCGTCAAGCCGCTGATGTCATCATCAGGACACGGACAGAGCAAGGTGGACTCCGCAGATGAACTGGAAAAAGCTTGGCGATGCGCCGCGGAAGGTGCCAGAGGCGATATAAAGGAGGTAATCGTAGAGCAATTCGTGAATTTCGATTACGAGATTACTTTACTCACGGTAACACAACAGAATGGCGAGACTTTGTTCTGCGGACCTATTGGACACGTGCAGAAAGGCGGCGACTACCGCGAGAGTTTCCAACCTGTAAAGATGAAAAAGGAGCACCTGCAGGAAGCACAAAGAATGGCTGCCGAAGTGACCAAGGCACTTACCGGAGCAGGTATCTGGGGCGTGGAATTCTTTATCAGCGAGTCTGAGGGTGTATATTTCTCTGAGTTGTCCCCAAGGCCACACGACACAGGTATGGTTACATTAGCCGGCACACAAAACCTTAGTGAATTCGAACTTCACTGCCGCGCCGTGTTAGGACTGCCAATTCCAGAAATAACGCAGGAGAAAATAGGTGCAAGTGCTGTTATATTGTCTGAGATAGAGACTGACAATCCAGACTACACAGGATTAGAGTCGGTAACTGCCTACACTAACACATACCTGCGCATATTCGGTAAACCAGTGGCACACCCTGGACGACGTATGGGCGTTGTAGTATGTTACGACCAAAAGGACGGAGATCTAAACGCATTAAGAGACAAATGTAAAGACGCCGCTTCAAAAGTAAAAATAACGGATGGAAATCATTAAGAAATATTTTCAAAACATAACAGAAGTTCAAGCTGAGCAATTCACTCAGCTTGAGCCTCTTTATAATGACTGGAACTCAAAGATTAACGTCATCTCACGCAAAGACATACAGAATCTGTATGAGCACCACGTCCTGCACAGCCTTGGAATTGCTAAGATTATAAATTTCAAACCAGGCACAAGAGTACTCGACCTGGGAACTGGTGGAGGATTTCCCGGAATACCTCTCGCCATAATGTTTCCGGAGACAGACTTTCACCTCGTGGACAGCATCGGCAAGAAAGTACGTGTAGCTAACGAGGTCTCCAATGCCATTGGACTGAAAAACACCACTTTCAGCCACTCAAGAGTTGAGGATATTAAAGACAAATATGACTTTGTGGTCACAAGAGCAGTCATGCCAATGATAGACTTGGTGAAAGTGGCGAGAAAAAACTTATCGAAGGAAATGCACAACGGACTGCCTAATGGGATTATTGCGCTAAAAGGCGGCGAGCTAAACAACGAGATTGCCACCATGCGTAACATATGCACAGTGTGGGAACTGTCCGATTACTTTGAAGAAGAATACTTCACGACAAAGAAGGTTGTATTGTGCGGTCCGAAAATCGGATAGACAAAAACGGTATTTCACAGAACACTTATCCGTAAAACAATACATGTCCTCTTACACCTTATATATAATATATATGCTCAATATAAAAATATTCAGAGTAAATCCCATAAGCGAAAACTGTTACATAGTACACGATGACACAAAGGAAGGAGTTATCATTGACTGTGGTTGTTTTTCTGTTAAGGAATGGAAAGAGATAAAAAGGTATATAGACGATAATAATATCGTGATTACTCACATGCTTAACACTCATCTTCATTTCGATCACATTATGGGAATACCATTTGTGTATGATGATTTAGGAATAAGCCCCGAAGCATGCATCTCTGACAAGTTTCTTTATGATGACC
The DNA here is from genome assembly GCA_937900485.1 of uncultured Prevotellaceae bacterium. GTDB lineage: Bacteria > Bacteroidota > Bacteroidia > Bacteroidales > Bacteroidaceae > Minthosoma. The sequence continues at coordinate 13,251 of CALCEL010000073.1, read as the reverse complement.
TTGACGGACAGATACGCATGTTTTTCGGACAGGACTTCAACATCCCCACTCTGCCATCTATAGCAAGAGCGCTAAAGGACGGAGACAACATAAGCTTCGGTGAGCATGACATGAGCGTAATACAAACGCCAGGACATAGCCCTGGTTCAATCTGTCTTTACTGCGAGTCAGAAAATGTACTATTCTCTGGAGACACATTATTTCAAAACTCGATAGGAAGGACAGACTTGAGTGGCAGTAGCACCAGCGACATGATGAACAGTTTGCAAAGACTCAGCGAACTTCCAAGAAACACGGAGGTATACCCCGGACACGGAGGCAAAACAAGCATCGGATGGGAATGTGACAACAACCCTTATTTCCCTTCGATATAGGCAAAAATCTGACAATTTGACATTGTACGTAAAACAAAAAAGCGTACCTTTGATATCCTATTTAGTAAGAATAACAGGCTTATGGACTCAAACAATATTCAACAAATAAAACAACGCTACAGCATTGTGGGTAATTCCGACGGACTAAACCGTGCCTTAGACATTGCGGTACAGGTGGCTCCCACCGACTTGTCCGTGTTGATTATTGGAGAGAGCGGAGTTGGCAAAGAGGTCATTCCAAAGGTAATTCACGACAACTCAACAAGAAAGCACAACAAATATTTCGCCATAAACTGTGGGTCAATTCCTGAAGGCACAATCGACTCCGAGCTTTTTGGACACGCCAAAGGCGCTTTCACTGGCGCAATAGGAGAAAGAGAAGGATACTTCGGAGCGGCTAACAAAGGAACATTATTTCTAGATGAAGTCGGGGAATTGCCTATGGCAACTCAAGCAAGACTACTACGAGTCCTCGAAACTGGTGAATATATACGTGTGGGCGAAAGCGAGGTAAGGAAAACAGACGTCAGAATCGTAGCGGCCACAAACGTGAATATGCAAAAAGCTATAAGAGAGGGGAAATTTCGCGAGGACCTGTATTACAGACTTAACACCATTCCCATCTCACTTCCTCCTCTGCGAGAAAGAGGGCGGGACATAGAGATGCTATTCAGAAAATTCGCCATCGATATATCCGAGAAATACAGACGTGAACCTATCAGACTCACAGATGACGCAAAAGAGCTACTACTCGCATACAAATGGCCGGGCAACATCAGGCAACTACGCAACCTGACTGAGCAGATAAGCATCATAAGCCACGAGAGAGAAATAAACAGTGAGATCCTCAGACACTTCGGAGTTACCAACGACAATAACGAGGGAGGACTGGTACTCACAAACAAGAACGGAAATGGAGCACACTCTTACGAAAATGAGAGAGAGATACTTTTTCACTTGTTAAAGAAGATTGGTGATGAGATGACAGAACTAAAAGCATATGTGAGAAGCAATATCAGGAACGTCACTCCACAACAACAAAGTTCAAACCAGATAAAAAGAGAACAATACGTAGACACTAATGAGATAACAAGCGCTGAGATTACAGACAACGACATATCATTCAACACTGACAACGGAATAAAAATCACGTCAGTAAAATCAACACCGGCACAACAGCCTCACGAGCCTCATTACGTTGAACCCATACAAGACTCCATAATAGAGACGCCGTTGACGATAAAAGAGATTGAGAAGATGAAAATAATCGAAGCACTGAAACGAAATAACAGAAGCAGAAAAAAAACATCAAATGAACTTGGACTGTCAGAAAGAACTTTATACAGAAAGATCAAAGAGTATGGCATCGATTTATAAAGCATTGGCTTTCGTCATTTGCACAGTGATGATAACAACACTTCACTCGTGCATACCAAGATTTAGTCTTAACGGCTCAAGTATTGATTACAACAAAACAAAGACTATAAGCCTGGACAAATTCCCTATACGATGTGCTTACGTATGGGCACCAATGGAGTCTATGTTCTATAACAGTCTAAGTGACGCATATGCGCAGAAAACAAAACTCAAAGTTCTTAAGAGAAACGGTGACTTACAATTAGAAGGCGAAATCGTAGAATATAGCCAGACAAACAAGAGCGTGTCATCAGACGGATATTCTGCACAGGTTCAGCTCAAGATGGCTGTGAACGTAAGATTCACGAACACCAAGCAGCACAATGAGGACTTCGAGCAAAGATTCAGCGCAACAGCAGAATACGACGCCACACAATCTCTGACGTCAGTACAAGAAACTTTAGTGCAAGAGATGATAGACGACATCGTCGATCAAATATTCAACACAACAGTAGCAAACTGGTAAAACAAAGGAAAGATGGCAGATATAACAGAATTAATGGAGCACCCTGAGAAACTCAACGAGGAGACGTTGCCGCAACTCAAAGAACTCATAGACAAATATCCGTTCTTCCAAGTCGCCAGAATACTATATATACGCAACCTGTATCATTTACATTCATCCGACTTCGGTACAGAGTTAAAAAAAGGCAGCGTGTTCGTCCCAGACAGGTCAACACTGTTTGCCTTCAGTGAAGGCACGCACTATGAGTTAAGCAACGTGACACAGACTGCAAACATAGATATCGAGACAGAGACAGACAGTAACAGGACAATATCACTGATAGACTCATTCCTAAGCCAAGCAAAGAACGAGGAACAGAAACCGTCTATCGTAGACCTGACGACTGACTATGCCGCTTTCCTACTCCAAAAAGATGACGAGAGCACCAACACGGACAGCGACAAAGACGGAAACAGAAAGAAACTGAAAGGAGCACACCTCATCGACAACTTCATTGAGGAGACAAAAGGAAAACAAAGAGTTGAGATGAAAGACTTACCAGAGGACAAAGATTTCACGTCACCCGAATTGTCAAATGAGGAAGAAGAGATTTATACGGAAGGAATGGTGAATATCTACATAAAACAAGGAAAATATAACCTTGCGCTTGAAATATTAAAGAAAATTTGCTTGAATAATCCAGAAAAAAAATCTAACTTTGCGACTCAGATTAATTTGCTTGAAATAATTACATCCAACAGATAAATAAAAATAAAATAAAAATGTATTTAGCAGTAATAGGAATCTTAATTTTCGCATCAGTACTGATGTGCGGAATTGTTTTAATTCAAGAGTCAAAAGGTGTAGGTCTCGCATCAAGCTTCTCCGCTCATAATAACCTTATGGGTGTCAGAAAGACAACTGACTTCCTTGAAAAAGCGACATGGGGTCTTGCCATCTCAATGGTATTGCTCAGCGTTATCTCTGCAGCTTTCGTTCCAAAGACAACAGTAGAGGAAACACCTATTGAGATTAGTACACAAGGACAGCAGTCAACAGATGCGTCAAACACTCCTACATTCCCTGCAACACAGCAAAACTAGCATATAAAAAACCGGCAAAAACGGTTAAAATATATGAAAAATAAAAAAAGGATATCAGTAAACGGATATCCTTTTTTTAGGTCAAAAAAAGAAAATTAATTTCATTTATATTTGCAGCAATAAAAATATATTCGTTATATTTGCGACATGATAACGCTCAGTAAACATATTGAGATTCTGTTGTTAGAGCACGATTGTGTGATTGTACCGGGACTTGGAGGATTCATTGCAAATCAAGTATCATCCAGATACGGCGAGAATAACGATGAGTTGTTCCTACCTCCATATAGAACTTTGGGATTCAATCAGGAGCTCACGCTTAATGATGGTCTTCTGGCACAATCTTACATGCAGGCGTACGACACATCATACCCTGAGGCATACATGCAGATGGAGAAAGACGTGAATGAGATGAGAAGGCAATTGGAGCTCAACGGAACGTACACACTGAACGGAATAGGCACTCTGACAAAAGGTATTGAAGACGGAATAACATTTACCGCACCAGAGTCCGGTATACTAACACCTTCTCTCTATGGATTGTACTCGGTCGAGGTGATAAAATTAGACAAAGTCAAGAAAGACAGAGAGATACGGAGAACACTATCACAAACCTCGATAGTACCGATTCAAAAAGCAGACGGCAAAGACTTGGCTGACAGCACAGAGGATAACAAGAACAGCGAGAAAGAAAGTCAGGTCAAAGAAACTAATGCCCGCGAGGAGATTACTGTAAAGATTCATAAGAGGTGGCTTGAGATTGGAGCCGCAGCTGCAGTTGCAGCATCCTTGTTCTTTCTCATAACATTTCCTTCACTCAAGTCTGACAGCAAGTTAAGCGACACATGCGTAGCCAGCGCTGTTTATGTAGGCAAACCAAGTGACTTGCCAAAACAACCGGATGGGAGCGCAAAGCCAGCGGAGGTCGAAATAAACAACAAGGAAATCAAGAGTCATGAACAGGCAGATAATCCATCACAAATCAAGTCTGAGAGAATAGAGAAAAAAGCTACAGACAAAAAATTCGTGATAGTATTGGCAAGTTGCGTCAGCGAGAAAAATGCCAACATGTTCATTGAAGAGCTTAACAGGCAAGGGCTGAGCGAGGCTACGTTCACAAAAGCAGACAAGAACAGAGTTACATATTCTGGTTACGATACATACAGAGAAGCAGCAAACGCAATAGCAGAGCTTCGCAAAGTGAATCAAGCATTTGAGAACGCTTGGATTCTAAAGATGAAATAACGTAAAAACAACAAATCGATGAAAAGAGTTCGTTGTCCAAAATGCGACAACCACATTGTCTTCGATGAGACAAAATACACGGAAGGACAATCGCTCGTGTTTGTTTGCCAACACTGCAAGAAAGAGTTTGGCATACGTATTGGAAAATCGAAACTCAGCGACAAGCATGAGGAGAAGACACTTGACGAGAACGCATACAAAGAGAGTTATGGCAGTATAGTGGTTGTAGAGAATCTGTTCGCCTTCAAGCAAGTAATCCCACTCGATTACGGGGATAATGAGTTCGGAAGATACCTAAAAGGTACAAGCATCAACAAACCGATAGAGACGAGAGATCCGAGTGTAGACACTTTTCACTGCGCCATAACAGTGAAACGCGACAAGAAAGGAAAAATTCAATATATACTGAGAGACGCTCCAAGCGACACCGGTACGTTCTACATGAATGAGATACTCAGGGACACAGACCGTATCAACATGGAAGACGGGGCGATTATAACCATAGGAGCGACAACGCTTATATTGAGGAAAGCAGAAGAGAAACAATAAAAAGTAAGGCTTATGATTTCTAAGGGTGACATAATGACATACGATTTGGTCAAGGACGACAAAGTGTTCTTCTCTTCATATAAGGGAAGATACATAATAATGGATAACCTTGATGAGAAGTATAAACCCGTGATAAAAGAGAGACCAGAGGTGTTCAACACAGAATACGTCTACGTCACTGTTGTCACGAAAGGAACGTTACACTTGAAAATCAGCGGAACGGAACTCAACGTCAAGGAGAACGATTTTGTCGTGATAATGCCATGCATGAAAGTAGAGGTAAAAGAGTCTCGCTGCAAATTCTTCTCTATGCTCACGATGACACACATCGTGAATGACATATACGAAAAGATTGGGCTTACGGACAAAGTCGGTCTGACATGTTTCTGTTACCATCACTACACACTCACACCGAAACACGTGTCTATCATTTATAATGAATATAAAAGGATGAAGGCAGAACATCTTCAAAACAACAAGAAGAGGAAAGAGGTGTGTCTGAGAGCCATGATGGCGGCTTACGAGTGTCAGTTGTTCAACTTCATCGACAGTTATGAAGAGAACAAAAGAAAGAGACCTCAAAGACAGAGAGAGTTGTACAACCGTTTCCTCAGGATGTTATGTCTGTATTACAGACGAGAGCGTTCCGTCCAGTACTACGCTGACAGACTCGAAATCACTCCAAAATACCTTTCGAACCTGTCAATGAAGTTTGCCGGTGTGTCAGCCTCAAATGTGATTGACCAGTACGTGGCATACCATGTGAAACGTATGCTTTACACGCACGACTACAACATAAAAAAGGTCAGTGAGATGTTCCACTTCCCGAGTCAGAGTTTCTTTGGAAGATACTTCTCCCGAATCGTGGGAATGTCACCTACATCATATGTGAAAATAAATAATCGTAAGGCAATAATTGACGAATAGGACATGAAAAAAGAAACTGAAAAAAACACAGTGGATGTCTTCTCTGCCAAGGGCATGGAGCCATCCTGCAAGATAGACAATAAGCTTCTTCTTTTCGACAATTTGTCAAGGAAGAACCCTCTCATCCCGCTTACAGAATACCAACCGGTGAAGGTATATCAGATGACCATATTCCTGATTGAGAAAGGCTCCTGCATACTGAACATCAACCAAAAAGATGTTGAGATAAAAGAGGGACAGGTACTCGTGACTAGGGAAGAGTGCGTCGTGTCTTACATCAGTGCGAGTGAAGACATTAAGTTTTTCATGTATGTCATATATCCGGAGACCCTTCTGGAGATTTTCAAAGACATACACATGAACTACAACAAGTCGACGCTCACCTACACATACAGCGTTTATGACGTAGACGAGGCCAACATGCTCCAGTTCTCACAGATGTATAAGGACACGAAGTCATTCTTGCTCCACAACGACAAGAAATATCAGATAAACTATGCGAGAAGTTTCCTCAATGTGCTGTTCATATACGTCATCAATCAGATGAAAGAGAACCAGTTTCAGCAGAAGAAACCAGCGTCAAAACAATACGACATGTTCTCCAAGTTCATTGATTATCTCAACAGATACGCAGACAAAGAGAGGACAGTGCAGTTCTATGCCGACATGTTGGGCATCACGCCTAAATACCTCTCGTACGTATGCTCCGAATTCAGTGAGAAAAACGCTTCCACATGGATTGACGAATATGTTGTGGCGAAGGCGAGAGTCCTGCAGAACGTGCATCACTACAGCGTCAAGAAGATCAGTCAGGAACTGAACTTCCCTACCCCGACAAGCTTCACCCGTTATTTCAAGAGAGTAACAGGAAACACTCCGACAAGGTAAGAAACGAAGAAAACAGATAAAGAGCATGGAACACATACGTATTCCGTGCTCTTTTTTTTCGTCTCACACGTGAGACATGAAGTTTCTAAACGAGACCAACCTCACACATACGACAAAGAAAATACGAGAAGCGTGAAATAACAAGTCAGAGAAAAACGTTAATATTAAAAGATAATTATTACATTTGTCATCGCTGGCAGTCATAACGTGAGAGCTGCGTAGACAAGACAATAAAACCGTCTGTCAAAGACAAAGACTACGGATAATAACAAACGCATAATCAATCCATCATGTACAAGATTCAGGCAAACGCTTCCGGCACGAGAAGCATCGACATCACAGAGCTTCATCTGCTGACAATAGAAAAGTACTCACTTCTCAAAAGATTGGTACCAAGCAACGGAATCGTTGACGAGACGACTCTCGAGACACTCAAGCACAACGCGAAGTCATACATTCTCAACAACCCGGAATGTACAGACTTGGCGGACTTATGCACAAATGTGCTCTATAACGACAACATGAAAGTATACGGACTCAAAGAGCTTATCATGTTGTACGTCGGATGGCATGACGCAAGAGAGGAAGAACTTGAAGAGACAGAGCAGATAGGCATAGAGGAGAAATAAGTCAGAAGATGGAAGAAAAGCTGACCTGGCTACCTACTACAAAGAAAGAGGTAGAGAGATTGGGATGGGATGAGCTCGACGTCATACTCTTCAGCGGTGACGCATACGTCGACCACCCGTCATTTGGTGTAGCGGTAATAGGCAGGATTCTGGAAGCTGAGGGACTAAAGGTTGCGATAGTTCCCCAACCGGATTGGCATGGAGACTACCGTGATTTCAAGAAACTCGGACGTCCAAGGCTGTTTTTCGGTATCTCGCCTGGCTGCATGGACTCCATGGTAAACAAATACACAGCGAACCGCAGACTACGTTCCGAAGACGCCTACTCACCAGACGGACGTCATGACCTCAGGCCAGAGTATCCGACAATAGTATACACCCAGATACTAAAACAACTGTATCCGGACGTACCCGTGGTCTTAGGCGGCATCGAGTCCTCACTACGCCGTCTGACCCATTACGACTACTGGAAAGACTCGCTGCAGAAAAGCATACTCGCCACTAGTGGCGGCGACCTGCTCATATACGGCATGGGTGAAAAGCCGATGATTTCACTCGCCCATCTGTTGTCAGAGCAAGGACGAAAGATCGACGTGAAGACATTCAGGAATCTCATGGTGAGATTCCCGCAAAAACAGACCGTCATCCTCGTGCCCGAGAAAGACATACCCGGAGGCATAAAAGACGACGACATCGTCCTGCACTCACACGAGAGATGTCTGGCAGACAAACGCTGTCAGGCCGAGAACTTCAGACACATTGAGGAAGAGTCAAACAAATATAACGCTCAAAGGATAATACAAGGAGTGGACGGGCAGTACCTTGTCGTCAACCCGCCATACCAGCCATTGACGCAAGACGAACTTGACCGTTCCTTCGACTTGCCTTACACCAGACTTCCCCACCCCAAGTATAAAGGCAAGCGCATCCCCGCCTACGACATGATAAAATTCTCCGTATGTCTGCATCGCGGCTGCTTTGGCGGCTGTGCCTTCTGCACCATATCCGCACATCAAGGAAAATTCATCACGTCGAGAAGCAAGGACAGCATCATAAAAGAAATAAAGTCAATCACAAAGCTGCCGGATTTCAAAGGTTACCTCAGTGACCTTGGAGGACCGTCAGCCAACATGTACGCCATGCACGGAAAGAACCTGGACATATGTCACAAGTGCAAAAAACCGTCATGTATACACCCTAAAGTATGCCCAAACCTCAACACAGACCACACCCAGCTGCTGAAGATATACAGAACCGTCGATGCCATGCCGGGAATAAAGAAGAGCTTCATCGGCAGCGGTGTCAGATATGACCTCCTGCTTCACGACACAGGCGACAAACAAGTGAACAAGGCCAACATGGAGTACACGAGAGAGCTCATCAAAAACCACGTCAGCGGACGCTTGAAAGTAGCGCCCGAACACACATCTGACAAGGTACTCTACCTGATGCGCAAGCCCTCGTTCAAACTCTTCTACGACTTCAAACGCATCTTCGACAGGATAAACAAAGAAGAACACCTCAACCAACAAATCATACCATACTTCATAAGCAGTCACCCAGGCTGCACTGAGGAAGACATGGCGGAGCTGGCAGTGATAACAAAGGGACTGGACTTCCACCTCGAACAGGTGCAGGACTTCACCCCGACACCAATGACGGTCAGCACAGAGACATGGTTCTCGGGAGTACACCCCTACACTATGGAGCCTGTGTTTTCAGCCAAGACACCGAAAGAGAAACTGGCGCAGCGCCAATTCTTTTTCTGGTACAAACCAGGGCAGAAGCAAAACATAATAAAGGTTTTGAGACGCCTAGGGAGAATTGACTTGGCTGAGAAACTTTTCGGAAGAAAACTTTGAATAATGTGAGGAAAACTTTGAATAATATAATAATTCATTTATCTTTGCATATCTAACAATTAATATTAAAACACAAAAAAACATAAACAATGAAAGCGTTTGTTTTCCCTGGTCAGGGAGCACAATTCTCAGGAATGGGAAAAGATTTGTATGACTCAAACCCTGTAGCAAAAGAGTATTTCGACAAAGCGAATGAGATTCTCGGATTTGAGATCACCAAGATAATGTTCGAAGGAACAGCGGAGGAGTTGAAACAGACTAAGGTGACACAACCTGCCGTATTCCTCCACTCAGTCATAAGCGCCATCTGCTTAGGCGACGAGTTCAAGCCAGACATGGTCGGAGGCCACTCATTAGGCGAGTTGTCCGCACTCGTGGCTGCCGGATCGTTGTCATTTGAGGATGGTCTCAAGCTCGTCTCAAAGAGAGCACAGGCAATGCAGAAAGCGTGTGAGGCCTCACCATCAACAATGGCTGCCATCATCGGACTCGCCGACGACAAAATCGAGGAGGTTTGCGCAAGCATCTCCAAGCCAGGCAACATCGTCGTGCCGGCAAACTACAACAACCCAGGACAACTCGTCATATCTGGTAACAACGAGGCTGTGGCTGAGGCATGCGAGGCTCTGAAAACTGCGGGAGCAAAACGCGCATTGCCACTTCCTGTCGGCGGTGCTTTCCACTCACCACTCATGCAACCTGCGAAAGAAGAGCTGCAGGCAGCCATCGAGGCCACAAACTTCAGCGCACCCAAGTGTCCTGTATATCAGAACGTGGACGCTAAGCCACACACTGACCCTAACGAGATCAAGCAAAATCTCATTGCACAGTTGACAGCACCAGTGAAATGGACCTATGAGGTCATGAACATGATCGCTGACGGAGCCACAGACTTCACAGAATGCGGACCAGGCAAGGCGCTGCAAGGTATGATCGCAAAGATTGACAAAAATGTAACCGCACACGGAATAGCATAAGTAAAACCACGTCACGTTTGCGGTGTTCGCATGAAATGCCACAAACGTGACTATTATTATAAATATCTAACCTTATCAGCCTATGGAAAAGATTGTAATATATCAAGTCTTGACAAGACTTTTTGGTGCTAACGCCAACAAAAACACCAGCAATGGTTCAAAGAAGGATAACGGATGTGGACGAATGGCTGATTTCACAACGGCAGCTCTGGAAAACATAAAAGCTCTCGGTGCCACACATATCTGGTACACGGGAATTATTGAGCACGCCACCAAAACAGACTATACCGCTTTCGGTATCCGACGTGATCACCCCGCTATAGTCAAAGGCAATGCGGGAAGCCCGTACGCCATCAAGGATTACTATGACGTGGACCCTGACCTTGCCACAAAGGTGCCAGACCGCATAAAGGAGTTTGAGAACCTCGTGACAAGAACACACAGGGCAGACATGAAGGTCATCATCGACTTCGTGCCGAACCACGTGGCTCGACAGTATGCTTCCGACGCCAAGCCAGAGAACGTGAAGGACCTTGGCGAGGATGACGTTAAGACAATGGTGTATAATCCAAACAACAACTTCTATTATCTACCACACACAAAATTCTCACCTAACTTCAGTCTTGATGACGAGGAGATGGGAGAGTACATAGAGACGCCGGCTAAAGTGACGGGAAATGACTGCTTCACGCAATACGCCACTAAAAATGACTGGTACGAGACCGTCAAACTCAACTACGGAGTAGACTACATAGGATGTAACAACATGACATCTTGGGGTATACCAAACACCTGGGAGAAAATGCTCGACATTCTAAAGTACTGGGCAGCCAAGGGAGTGGACGGATTCCGATGCGACATGGCAGAGATGGTGCCGGTGGACTTCTGGGGATGGGTGATACCGAAAGTTAAGGAGGAATACCCTGACATCATATTCATAGCTGAGGTGTACAACCCACACGAATACAGAAACTACATCAACAGAGGACGATTCGACTACCTGTATGACAAGGTGGGACTTTACGACACTCTACGTTCTGTGATATGCGGAAACAGCGCCAACAACATCACAGGAGCATGGCAGAGCGTGGACGACATAAGCTCACACATGCTCAACTTCCTCGAGAACCACGATGAGCAGCGCATAGCATCTCAGTTCTTCGCTGGTTCAGCAGAGAAAGGTAAACCTGCGATGCTGGTGGCCAGTCTCATGAGAACCAACCCTGTCATGATATACTTCGGACAGGAGCTCGGAGAGAAAGGTATGTACTCAGAGGGATTCAGCGGACAGGACGGAAGAACGACAATATTCGACTATTGGACCATCGACCTCATCAGAAGATGGAGAAACAACGGCAAATTCGACGGCACACTGCTTAGTGCTGACGAGAAGAACCTCCAGTCATTCTACTCAAAGGTGCTGAACATCGCCAATAAGGAGAAAGCTGTCAGAGAGGGATTGTTCTATGACGTCATGTATGTCAACCATAATCAGACTATGAATGACAACAGACAATTCGCATTTCTCCGCAAAGCAGGTAAAGACTTGATAATGGTGGTGGCTAACTTCGGCGACCAGCCTGCGCGCTCATGGATAAAGATACCAGCCCACGCTTATGAGACACTTGAGATTCCGACAAAACAAGGAGTTGAGAGCAAAGACTTGCTTACAGGTAAAAAAGACACCAAGTGTGACTTGATTCCTGACGGAACGATATATGTCGAGCTGCCAGCCAACGGCGGCAAGGTGCTCAAGTTCAAGCTGTAACAAGACTTGAGTTGAGCGAGCGTGAAGAACATATCAATCCAATCATAAACATAATAATCGGAATCCCAATCTGCCACGAGATGGCAGAGCGGGGTTCTCTTTTTTAATCATCCCGTAAGGCATAAAAAATAAGACAACGAAGAATGGGACAGATATGGATAAGCGCAATAGGATTGTGCACAGCGACACTCATAGGAACATTTTTAGGATATATCATCGAGACCCTACCCCACAAATGGAATGACACAGTACTCGGCTACTGCGCCGGCATCATGCTGGCAGCCTCAACACTTGGACTCATCGTGCCGGCGTTTGACATGTGCCAAGGGTTGGACTGCGCCGTTGTAGTGGCAGGAGTAATGAGCGGAGCGTTGTTCCTCAACGTACTCGACCTGATCACTCCACACTTGCATCACATCACCGGACTGGACCCCGAGGAACACAAGAACAACAGTACGCTCAACCACATACTTTTGTTTGTCATGGCAATAGCCATCCATAAACTCCCGGAAGGCATAGCGACAGGAGTAAGCATGACCGACGTGAGCGACGGTAATGTGTCATGGACAGTGACAATAGGTATCGCACTTCAGAACGTACCAGAGGGAATGGTGATAATCTCACCGTTGCTGCTCGCAGGTGTCACACGACTACGCACGTTTTTCATCTCACTCGCCATCGGTCTGCTGGAAGTAGCGGGAACATGGATTGGCTATGGACTGGGTAACATCTCACTAACCTTTCTGCCATTCATGCTCGGATTCGCCGGAGGTGCTATGCTATACGTAACGTCGGACGAGATGATTCCGGAGACACACGCTCATGGCTACCAAAAACAAGCCACCTATTCGCTTCTAGCCGGCTTCATAACTATGATAATACTTGAGCGTATCATATAATCATGAGGTAACCATCCCATATGTGACGTTCCTTCAGAGGCTTGAGGGAGAACAGGCACAAGCGGAGGGTAAAATAAAACTGCGACGAAGTGTCGCAGTTTTAGACTATTTCTTTTTAACCCAAATCGGTCATTAGAGATTCGTCCAACACGATTTTCTAATGACCGCC
>CALCEL010000072.1 GCA_937900485.1 uncultured Prevotellaceae bacterium | reverse complement strand
TGTGCACAAGATACGAAATTTTGTAGACATATGCAAATTTTCGAACTATTATTTTATTGGCTGTTAAATAATTAAATAGTTTTCAAGGGACGACTAATTAACTATTGAAAACAAAAATAAAAATTTAATTAACCCCTAAACTAACTGAATAAACTTTTTGTTATGCTGCAAATATATACGTCTTGTCTGTACGAGTCAAGTATTTTAGCGGCATCTATCTTTCATTTTGCGAATGTTAGTCTTTCATTTCGTTGTTTGATGGCGTGAATTTCTTTCACTTTCGAACTAAAGTTTTAATTATAGTCCATTTTCGTAATAATTTGTGGTTTTGTGTGATTATTCTTTCACATAGAAAATCGGCTCGTCAGTCTGAGGGTCCTCCTCGTAGTAGTGTACAGCCGAGTCATTCATCTTGATGCTGTTATTTTTCAGCAGTTGATAGATTTCCGCTCCAGCCCATATCACAGGTCCATATCCGTGTGCAGCGAAGTTGCTTATCGGTCTGTATGCGTAGAAAGCTGGGTCGAAAGCTAGTCCAGTACCCACGCAAGTCCCTTCCACCTGTCCTAAGCTGTTGATGTGTTCATTTATGTAGTTCCATGCCAACAGAGTCTGTCCTATGTAAGGCTCCGGCTTGATCCATCCTTTGTTGATGGCGTGAGCGAGGCAGTAGCAGTAGATGGCGGTGCATGATGTCTCAAGGTACGTGTCGTTGCGGTCCAGCAGCTGGTGCCATGCTCCGTCATTCCCCTGCAGTCCCATCAGTCCGTCGAGATGCTCCTTGAAAAAAGTGAGAACCATGGCGTTGTCAGTGCAGTCGAGCAGCTCACATGCTGTGAGCAGCGCCCATCCATTGGCTCGTCCCCAGAAGAAAGAAGGGTGGTAGTTACCCGGTGTCCATCCGTGTCTGTACAGTTTCTTCTCCGGCACCCACATCTTCTCGTGGAACAGGTAGAATTGTCTCACGGCGTCTTCCGTCTCTCCGTGCAGGCATAGAGAAGGTATACCCATGAACATGTCGTCCAGCCAGCAAGTGTTTTTCACAGGTCTCAGTCTGGCGAACTGTCCGTCGCTATATCTGTATTGTTCTTTACTGATGAACGTGTAATAATTCTCGATTTGCTTATCCAGCAACTCGCGTTGTTTCTTTGACAGCTTGATGTTGTCCTTGCCGTCAGACAGTCTTCTCATCTTTATCATTGATGCGCATATCGCACCTGCGTCGTCGAGCGCCTCAGGCTTGACGACTTGTCTCATCAGTGGGTCTATGTCCTCTCCCTTGTCCAGTCTGTCTCTGAACCTTGGAGCCTGTTCGCAGAGAAACATAATGCGTTCAGTGGCGTAGCGTGTGTACGACTGGTCGCCAGTCAGCTCGCCGGCTCTCAGCATGGCGGAGTAAGTGACTCCCCACTCGTAGCTTGTCAGTCTGAAGGTGCCTCGTTTCAGTTCCGTTCCGTTCTTGTCCAGTTCGCAGAACGTGTTGTCGTACAGGTAATCCTTAATCCTGTCCATGGATTTCTTCACCTCGTCCGCCTTAGGTACTCCGTAGCGGTATGTGTAGTTCGGAGTCAGCAGGTGGAGGGGAGTGTTAGCGTCGTTCTGTGCGTTCTGCGCCGCTGCTGTCATCGTTGTTGTCAGCAGAATTGTTGAGATCAGTATCTCTCGTATTTTCATATTCTTATGTATTAGTTTATTTGCGTGTCGGGACAAACGTGTCCGTACCTGTTTATGCAAGTATCTGTTCGCTGTCGTGTGTTATTACATGAAAGTCACCACGGTGATGCCGGCACCTCCGAACTGCGGATGCTCGTCGTGGTAGTCAGCCACGGCGGGAACCGTGCTGACGTACTGTCGTATCAGTGTTCGTAATATGCCGGAACCTGTGCCGTGAAGTATTCTCACCATTGATGCGCCCGCCACAAGAGCGTCGTCGATGAAGTACGTGACGGTCTGTATTGCCTCGTCGCCCCTCATACCCCTCACGTCGATGTCCTGTGAGAAGTTCAGCGTCTTCTCCCTGATCTCGTCACGTGTCTGGCTGCTCACGAACGTGGCGGTGAGCGTCTCCTTCTTCTTCTGTGGCGGCTCGCACGTCTCCAGTCTGCTGATCTTGACGTTGCTTCGTATGTCGCCAAAAGCCACGGACGCCTCGTTGCCGCTAATCTTCATGACCTGCCCCACACTGTTGGTGCCTTTGAGCTTGACCCAACAGTTCTCCGTTATAGGTTTCATCTTGTTGTCTGCCTTTCCCGTCTGTGGCGTGTCATTGTCCTTGCGTGTCAGCGTGACATTCTGTTGCTTCTTGCTCTCTCCTCTCTCCTTGCGTTCCTTTCTCGCCTTTATCTTATCCATCTGTCGTCGTATCTTCTCCTCCATCTCATCAGGGTTGACGGCTGCCACCTCCTGTTTGAAGTCAGCGAACTCACGGCGTATGTCGCGAGTCCTTTCCTTCTCCGCCTGTGCCTCCTTAATCTCTCGTATGGTTTGCTCGATACGCGCGTTGGAGTTTCTCAGCATCTCCTGAGCCTCTTCCTTGGCTTTGGCGATGATATCCTTTCTCTCGTCGTGCAGCTTACGTATCTCCGCCTCGTAGCGTTCTATCGTCTGCTCCATCTGCTTCTCGTGCTGTCGTATGGACTGTCGTTTGTTTTCCCAGTAACGTTTGTCCCTCACGATATCCTGCAGGTACTTGTCGCTGTTGATATACTCCTGTCCCACCATCTCGGAAGCGTCGGCGATGATGTCCTCCGGTATGCCTATCTTTCTGGCTATCTCGACGGCGAATGACGAGCCGGGGTTACCGATTTGCAGTTGGAACAGAGGGTTCATCTGTTGTCTGTCGTACAGCATGGCTCCGTTGATCATTCCGTCTGTCTCCTGAGCGTAGTGTTTGAGGTTCTGGTAGTGTGTGTTGATCACGCCATAGGCATGATGTCTCACGAAACGTTTCAGCACGGCCTGCGCTATGGCTCCTCCTATCTGTGGCTCAGTACCCGTTCCGAACTCGTCGATAAGGATCAGGCTTGCCCCGTCGGCGCTTCTCATCATATTCTTCATGTTCAGCAGGTGGGAGGAGTATGTGGACAGGTCATTCTCCAGACTCTGCTCATCGCCGATGTCGATGAAGATACTCCTGAAGATGCCGCACTTGCTGCTTTCCGCCATGGTCACCGGCATGCCGCACTGCAGCATATACTGCAACAGTCCAACAGTCTTCAGACACACCGACTTACCGCCGGCGTTAGGGCCGGAGATAAGAAGTATCCTCTGTTTGTTGTTTAGCATGATGTCGAGCGGCACCACCTTACGTCCGCTCTTCTTGAGAGAGCGTTGCAGCAGAGGGTGTACAGCCATGCACCAGTCTATGAGCTGCTTGTCAGCGATGTCCGGTTCCGTCGCTCCGTTGGCGATGGTGTATTTGGCCTTAGCTCTTATGAAGTCTATGTCGGCGAGAAACTCATAGCTGTTCATGATGTCGGCCACCTCTGGACGTACGGTCTCAGTGAACTCCATCAGGATCTTTTTTATCTCTTGTCTCTCAGCTGACTCCAGTTCTCGTATCTTGTTGTTGGCCTCCACCACCTCGGCAGGCTCTATGAACACGGTCCTTCCCGAGTCGGACTCGTCGTGGACGATACCCCTGATCTTCCTTTTCAGTGCCGGGGCAACAGGGATCACCAGACGTCCGTCACGTATGGTTGGAGCGGTGTCCTTGTCTATCAGACCGTCTCCCTTGGCTGACTTCATGATGGTGGCGAGTGTGCGTGAGATGCTGCCGGCGGTGTCGGCCAGCTCACGTCGTATCATCATCAGCGTCGGTGACGCCGTGTCCTTCACCTTCCCGTATTTGTCGAGTATCTGGTCTATTCTCTTGACAAGGTTCGGGAACGTCCTCACGTCGTCCGTCAGTGTGTGTAACTGTTTGTACAGCGGTATCTCACCGTCTTCGTCAGATGATTTCTTGAGAAACGTGACGATCTGGCATATCGTGTCGAGTGAGCGTTGAAGGTCGAACAGCTCTCTCTCTTCAAGAAAGGTGTTTTGAATGCGAATACGTTTGAGTGATGGGCGTACATCGTAGAAATTCTGGTCGGGAAAGTCTTCCTCCTGCAGTATGCGTACGAACTCCATCGTCTGTCTTATCTGTCGACGTACCGTGGCATGGTTGGACGAGAATGCCATCTCATCGACTCTCTGGCGGCCCAGTCCGCAAAGACACAACTCTTTCAGGTCGTCACGTACCACGTCAAACGATATCTTCTGTTCAAAAGTATTTGGATAAATCATCTGTAGTTATCGATAAAGTGCTGTTTTATAATGTGAGGTTACCGACGTTCTGACCCAGCGGGCGGTATGTCGTGGAGCGTGTACCGTGTGTCGTGTGCTGTCGCATTTGTCGTGTCCTGTCTCCAAGCGGCCTAAGCGTGTTTGCCGTAACCCGCACAAAGGTCGTTAAGTTTTCGGAGAAAAGCAAACAAAGTCGTAATTATCGTCTTGCTGACGCCCGTATGCTCATGGTGTGTTCAGTCTGTAACTACGTTTGTGTCTGTTTCCGCATGTCACTCATTCCGACGTCTTCGTCCTATATGTTCAAAACGACTTCCACGCATTTGTTGTGGGAATGGAAAAATAATTGAAAAACATTGAAAAATATGCCTTTTTATTTGATGGTTTGTTTTTTTTACATTATCACGTGTCAACGGGAAAAGGGGAATATCGAACAATAGAAAATGTGCGGAATGGGATGGGGATTTTGTCCTATGTTTTTCTGTGTCCTCTTGTGGCTCATCTCCGAGCTTACCGTTAAAAGTCAGGCGCATATAGTCGTCACCGACCATATGCGCCTGTCTGCTGTACACCAAGTTCTTAGTATAATGTCAGATATTCGCTCCATGACAAGTGTGGAACGAGCTGCCGTCGAAGCAGTGTGTGCATATCTTACACTTAGGCAATCCTATGGCTTCCACAATAGTCTCGAGTTTACTGAATTTCAAGCTGTCCAGCTCAAGACGTTTGGCAATCTCATTTACCATCGTCTTGTACTCCGGTGAGTCCGTCGTGGCGTATGCCTTGATACGCTCATCAGGTATACTGGCCACATTCTGGGTTGTCAGCGTGTCGGAGAGGAGCGTCTTCTTATCGTTTCCTGTCTCGAAGTCCTGAATGACACGACGTGTGATAAGCTCCAGCTCACTCTTGCTCGCAGAGAAATTGATGAAAGGACAAGCATAAATAAGAGGCGGACACGCGATACGCATATGTACCTCCTTAGCTCCGAGCAGCTTCAGTGCCTTGGCACTGTCACGCAACTGTGTTCCTCTCACGATCGAGTCGTCACAGAACAGGCAACGTTTACCTTTGAGCATATCCTTGTTAGGAATCAGTTTCATCTTCGCCACGAGGTTGCGCATCTCTTGATTGGCAGGCATGAAAGAACGCGGCCACGTAGGAGTGTACTTGGATATCCCTCGCTGATAAGGCACCTTGCTGCCGGCTGCGTAGCCGATGGCCATGCCGATACCTGAATCAGGTATTCCGCCTACGCTGTCTATCTCCGTGTCATCACTTTCTCCCATCACACGACCGGTGGTGAAACGTACGTCCTCCACATTCTTTCCTTCATAGCATGATGTCGGGAAACCGTAGTATATCCACAGGAAAGAGCAGACCTGCACTTCCTTCTCCGCCGGTCTCAACGTTTCGATGCCGTTAGACCTCAGACGGACAATCTCGCCCGGTCCGACAAAATACTCTGTTTCATATCCGAGATTAGGAAACGCCGTGGACTCGCTCGTGGCGGCATAGCCTCCTTCTTTCTTACCGATGACAATCGGCGTGCGCCCCCAGAAGTCGCGGGCTGCGATGATACCGTCCTCAGTCAACAGCAACATTGAGCATGAGCCTTTGACATTCCTATAGACATTCTCGATGCCCTCCACGAAGTTCTTACCTTTGATGATAAGCAGCCCGACCAACTCAGTCGGGTTAATCTTTCCTGAGCTGAACTCCGACAAATGCATGTTCTCCTTCAAGAGAGAATCAGCAATCTCCTCCATGTTGTTGATCTTAGCTACGGTCACGAGAGCAAAACGGCCAAGATGTGAGTTCATGAGCATCGGCTGGGCGTCTGTGTCGCTTATGATGCCTATACCACTCTCACCCTTGAACATGTCGAGTTCACTCTCAAAACGTGTCCGGAAATACGTGCTCTCCAGATTGTGTATAACACGATAGAATCCATGCTCCTTACTAAATGTCGCCATACCGCCGCGACGAGTGCCGAGATGAGACTGATAGTCTGTACCATAAAACAAATCAGCCGCGCACGGTTCACTTAACACTGTGCCAAAAAAGCCACCCATAAACTTACTTCTTACTTAAAAAAAGAACTTTTAAAGTTCCCATATCAATGAAAAAAATAATACAAAAACACTCTAAAACACTTATACACCGACCACATAATCGACAGACAAGTCGTACGGACAACGACTCAGGACAAAACACTTATGAGCACACGTTCCAGTCACACGAAACAGTCTCAGGAGTCGTGGAAAAACAAAATGTCAACGTTAAAAAACAAATAATGTGGCATATAGCATACGCTACAATACCACATTATTATAATATCTACTTCTCGAAATCATCGAGCTTCTTAGTATAATAGTCACGCAAATCCGACCACTTGTAATACGGATACATATCCGTCTTCACAGGCATAGTGGCCTCCTTCTCATTAAGCAACGCCTTGACCAGTATGTCACCATTTCCCTTCTTCGGACGATAGAACACCAACTGGACGTTAGCCGCCATAGGATAAATCCTGTAGTTGACCCAGTAATCCTCGAGATGGTCGAGGTCACTGACTGCTCTGCCACACGAGTCGAGCTCCAACAGACAAGCCAACGGCATCACACACACCTCATGTCCGAAACGCAACGTCGCCCCGTTGAACTTACGATTGCCGACCACCGTATCCGCCGTGTGTATAATGTTACGGAGGAGATTACGCTGGCTGAAAGGCATCACGCTCTTTGTCTGAGGCGCCGGTCCGTAGCCCAGATACCACTCGATGTTCCTGTATTTCCACATGTCATAACACTCTTCCTCGGTGAACAGAGGATAGAAGTCGATATCCGTGTCGTGACTCTGCATATTCGTGGTCACATAGAAGATGGAACGCATGAGTGAGGAAGCGTTGATACTGTCCTTGACATACTGAGGATCAGAGAACAGCGTCGACATCAGCCTATCCGGGTGAGTATATTTGTTCTTGTATCTGTCGATGATATCATAACGTCCCTTTGACGCATCACGAACCTTGCCGTCCCAGTTCTGATTCAGGTAATACTGGAAAGCCTCACTGACATCATTGTGCATTTTCACCTTACCGTTGAATGCCATAATCTCTTCGCACTCAGCCTCCATAGACAAGATACAGCGTATGACGACGGTGCTGCGAGCGTCAACCTGAGCGTCGTCCTTGAAAACCTCAGGGAAATGTTCCGTCATTCGCTTGCCGATACCATGATGCTGACGCTCTCCGACTGACGTGAGGTCACCAAGACGATTTATCGTGCAAGGATAGAAACGCTCCATGTCAAGCAGGAAACGCTTTCCCGTCTCCGTCAGCTTGTCCTGAGAAGCAGCCTTCCTTAAGGTACTTATAATTCTAGAGTAGTCTCCGTCGCCCAATAGCCAACGAGAACCATGACGACCATAGTGGCTGATATAGAACGGCTCGTAACCCTTAGGCGCAGCAGTGAGAGGCTCGGTCGGAGCCACGTACGCCATGTGATTACTTGCGGAACGGAGAATATTCTCGTGTATCTCATCACGAGCTGTCTGCGCACTCAATATTAACGGTGAAGCCAAGAGCGACAAGAAGAAAGCGGTCTTGACAAGACTTTTATTTATTTCCATATTTCATTTATATTGTCCGGCACGTGTAGTCACACCGACAAATCTGCACAAAGATAAATATTATTCTTAAATATTTCCTTACTTTTGCACAAAAATAACACAGCTTTAATTTATGAACTATCTTATCACCATTGGACTACTCGTCATTTCCAATATCTTCATGACGTTCGCATGGTACGGACATCTCAAACTGCAAGAGATGAAAATCCTTCCTGAGAACACTCCTCTCTACGTTGTCATCCTTTTATCCTGGGGTCTTGCCCTGGCAGAATACTCGTGTCAGGTTCCGGCGAACAGGATAGGATTCCGCGGAAATGGCGGTGAGTTTTCACTCATGCAACTCAAGGTGATCCAGGAGGTTCTCTCCCTGATTATCTTCACGGTCTTCACCACAGTGTTCTTTCGCGGTGAGGCACTGCACTGGAATCACCTTGCGGCTTTCTGCTGCCTCATCTTAGCGGTGTTTTTCGTGTTCATGAAATGACATGGTCCCCAAAGAAGAGCAACGCACATGCTTATTGGCAATCCGTCACTCATTGACCATAAAATGTCCTTTAGGGTCCATACCCTCAACACTGATATACATCTCGTGACAGGAGCTGTTATTCCAGAACTCGACTCTCGCCTTACCTTCTGAGTCAGTCTTCACATTCGGCTCCCAATATAACGTACGCCTAAAATCGTCCATTGCAGGCAAGGCACTGTAGTCGTCCATCTCAAACGTACTGGTCTTGTTGTACCCGCTGAAGTAGGTCTTCCTTATTCCCTTCGGCTTATATTGCAGTGTGGTGTGAGTGTACAGGAACACAGTGACAGGATTCTTTCCTCTCAGGTCCGGGCAAATGAGGTACGGAGAATATGCGCCCGGCTCCTCAGAGACATAAGCCGACTTAATCTCATCAATGAACAACGGCATGTCCTCGATGCAACGCTCCAGTACCTCAAAGGTTGAGAAAGATGAGCTGACACCAAGATTGGTTATTGCCGCATAAGTGTTATTGAGAATCCAGACTATCGGTCTGTTTTTGTACCCGAGACCATCCGTAAAGACACGATGCTGCTTATCCGTTGACGAGAACTGCTCAGTGAACTCAGTGTCGTCAAACCCTTTGTCGTCTCCGCTGGTCATCTGTGAGGCCTGTATGGCGTCATTCTCATTCGCCATGTCTCCAGCCAGCTCACCTAAAGACACAGTTCTGTCCATGGCGTAAGAAGCGTCGACCGCCTCGGTGGCTCCACTCTCCGTCAATGAGAAGTCCTTGTCACCACCGTCAAAGAACGGGTTTCTCATGTGCAGCCATGAAATAACCGTAGGAACTTCCATGCCCAGATCCTGGAATCTGTCGGCGTCCATGTCTGCGTTGTAATACATAGTAGCGTAGTACTTGGCGCGTTCCTCCGACCTCCAAGCAGCTCCCGCACCCTCAGTGAAATGTCTCTTTGACTTCACCACGATGGTAGGCAACACATGGTCACGTTTCTGTATAGGCACATACACCTGATCTCTGACGGCAGCGTCCCTCGACGCCTTGTCAGCGAAGAGATTGGCGGGCACCAGCTCAAGAGGTTCCATCTCACCTGCCGCCAACAGTCGCCTCTTCGGGGAGAAGTGTCTGTTTATACCAACATAATAATCCAAATCCTTCCAATATCCTTCTTTGTCCTCCTTACCAGTGTTAATCGACAAGACCCAGTCGCCGTTGACATCAGGCAGTCCGAAAGCGTAAGACCCAAGAGAGTCAGTTTTCGCCGTACCCTTAAGCGACTGTCCCGACTTATTGTATAAGACAGCCTCCAACCACACATTCTCCACCGTGTTCTTCTTCTTTTTCGGTTTGAGCGTGCCGAAGATATACAACTTATCCTCAAGCGGTTCTTTGAACTTAGCTGTCAGGGTGTCGAAAAGCGAATAACCGGCGTTGACGTCAACCGCATCAGCCATCAGGGCCCAGTCATAACGTCGCCATCCCTGCACCATCATGAGCAAATCGGCCGCCATCCTGTGCGCCTTATCGTCAGACTCAAAATAATAGTCAGGGTTAGCGATGTAACCTTTCACGTCACTTGTCAGCAACATCCATGTCAGTGCATTGCCCTCTTTTCCGTTCACCATCGTAGCCCTGTCCATGACAGACATGGACAGGCTGGAGTTTGGACGCGCCGCAATGTCGAGTATCACCTTCTTACAAGGCTTGGGATAAGCCTGGGGCGTAGTCACTCTGACCGTGTCAGCCACACTACTCTTCGGGCAGATGAAAAACTGTCGCTCCGCCTGCACACGACCATCAGACGTGAAGAATGTTATCTGGCTCACTCCGCCGGGCAGCGCAGCCCTATCATATGGTATGCGCACGGCCTGCGAGCACGTGACTGTGTCCGCATTGATAATCCTACCATTATGCATCAACGTGTAGCCGAGCAGACGTCCGCTGAGAGCCTGTGATGTCCTCACCACGACAGACACCTCATCGTCTCTCATCATGTCGACATTTATCACCACACCTTCCTTCTCCGCCTGAGGCAACAAGAAGTCATGCTGCTTGCCGTTGGTGTCCTGAACACGTAAATATTTCGATTTAGAGTCAGGAGTAAGCTCAAACACTCCCATTCCGTCATGCTGAGTGTTCGCTGCTGCCACGAACTCCTTATTCTCGTCGAGCAAGGCGCCGCCGTAACTCTCATGCTTGCCAGCCTTGTCGGTGACGAGGAAAGCCACACGTGAGGTCAGTCCATCCACGAGCTTGCCGCCCTCTGGATAGAAATGAACGCACAGCTTTCTATCCTTCTGCACCGTACCCTCATTCACGTCATTCGAGCGAATGTTAGGCAGTCGACGGTTGTAATTCTCTTTTCTCATCGTCATGTTAGAGTAGTCGCCGTCTGTCTTCGGGGCCTCGAAAATAGGAAACACCCTTGAGAAGACGCCTCCGTTGCCCCAGTTAGTCATATAACGAGTATAGGCTCTGACCTCATAGAAACCAGACCCCAACAATCCCTCCAACTTGATATCACCATTAGCCACACCATCGATGACTGGCAGTTTCCTGGTCTCCACCACGTCACCTGTCGGGTCGACCAGCTCGACATATACTATACGGCTGAGGTCTGTAGGCAAGGAATTGTCAGCCCTGACGACATACGCCTTGAACCATATTGTCTCTCCCTTGAAATAACCGGTATTGTCGAAGTGAAGGTAAACTTTCTCCTGAGGTAACGACTTGTTGAACATCATCGCTCTTTTCATATACGTCAACACGTCCGTCATCTCATCATTTGTCCTCGCCTTAGCTGTTGTGGCGCACAGACATACACATAGCACAATTAGCTTAGCTAATATTTTTCTCATGGTAAAGTACGTAGTTTAGATTAAAGATTCGTCCCGGTTTCCGGTTCAGACAGGAAGAGCCTAAACGTAAAACCGGGACATATAATGTATCTATTTATCACATCTGTGTCAGACGCATGCTCTCATCATTGACGAGAACATACAAACGGTCATTGAGTCGCACTCGCTCATTAACCTTGATACTAATCGTATCACCTTTAGCAGCCTCCGACACCACGTCGTAGTCGAGTCGTATCTCTCCCACATTCTGAATCAGAGCTCCCGTCGTCGGTCCTGTCACCAACATCTTGTCCGTGTCGGATATTCCGCAGTTCTCCACGAGGAACTCCGCCACGCCAATCTTTGCGAAGTACTTAGTACATCTTCCACAATACACTTTTTTCTCCGTAGCCTTCGAGCCATACACGTCACACCACTCACCGAGCTTCTGTCCCTGATAGTAGCCATCCCAGAAGCCACGGTTGAACACCGTGCTTAGACTCTTATCCCACGCATCCTTGGCGTCATCAGTGAACTGCTTCGGCTCGCCTGGCTTGTCCATGTCATGCAAAACGGCGTTGATGGCCTGGTCATAAGCCTCGACGACGACCTTGACATACTCCGGTCCTCGTGCTCGTCCCTCAATCTTCAGCACTCTGACACCCGCATTCATCATCACATCGATAAAACGCACCGTCTTCAAGTCCTTCGGCGACATTATGTACTTATTGTCCACAAGCAACTCTGTGCCAGTCTCACGGTCACGCACGTCATACGACCTGCGACATATCTGCACGCACTCTCCTCTGTTGGCAGAGCGTCCCGCGTTCTGAAGGCTCAGGTAGCACTTACCTGATATAGCCATACACAACGCACCATGGCAAAACATCTCGATACGTATGAGCTGACCGTTCGGACCACAGATATTCTGTTTCACAATCTGTTCATATATATCGCGCACCTGCCACATGTTCAACTCACGAGCCAATACCACGACGTCAGCGAACTGGGCATAGAACTTCAACGCCTCAACATTCGAGATGTTGAGCTGAGTGCTCAGATGCACCTCTTGTCCCACCTGAGCGCAATAAGTCATGACAGCCACGTCACTCGCTATCACCGCACTGATCTTCGCCTCTTTTGCTGCGTCAATAACCTCTCGCATTGTGACGAGGTCCTCACCATATATAATAGTATTGACAGTCAGATATGACTTCAGTCCATGTTCATGACAAATCCTGGCGATATCCTTCAAGTCGTCTATGGTAAACGCATTGGCGCTGTGAGAGCGCATGTTGAGTTTACCAATACCGAAGTAGACGGAATTAGCACCAGCGTGAATCGCGGCAGCCAGACTCTCACGTGAGCCGACCGGCGCCATAATCTCAAAATCTTCTCGTTTCATAAGTTGTTTGTTGGACATGCAAAAGTACACATAAAAACGTAACAGACAAAATCACAAACCCGATTTAATGAATTTATTGCCGTTCGCAAAAGACAAATGCTGACCATTAATATTTTTGTGTCACCCACATGCCACGCTCTCTCATGCCTGAGGCACGGTAGCCACGTGGCTCCGTCAGTCATAAAAAAAAGCATGAAACATTAAGGAGAATCCTATAAGCAAAAAATGGGGGATGTCAAATTCAGACATCCCCCTCTGATATAAAGTGAGAAAAAAATGATTATCACGCATGATGATAATCCACGCATTTACCTGATTATTCTCTTCACGCCATTGATTATGTACACCTCATTCTTCTTCATTTCAGTCACTCTTATTCCCTGAAGCGTGTAAATAACACAATCCTTAGTCACATTCTCAATGGCATCCACAGCATCTGGTACGTCCTCTTCCCATATGGCGGTGTAAGTCACATCGTTTGCAGGAACTGTTGCACCGGTCTCGTAACCGCTCCAGCCTGTGAATGTGTAACCTTCCTTAACTGGGTCGGTAGGAAGGGTAATCTCTGCGCCGTAGTCAAGAGTGACGTCAACCTTGTTGTCATCGTCGATAACGAACGTCACTGTATACTGGTTAACTGACCATGTGGCGGTGTAAGTCACGTCATTGGCAGGAACTGTCGCACCGGTCTCGTAGCCGCTCCAGCCTGTGAATGTGTAACCTTCCTTAACTGGGTCGGTAGGAAGGGTAA
>CALCEL010000071.1 GCA_937900485.1 uncultured Prevotellaceae bacterium | reverse complement strand
TGTCCATTGCCACAATCTCACCGTTTGAATACATGCTGGGAGCAAGCATAAAACTTTTAGCGGACAGTAATATTTAGAAATATACGTTTCTACCGTTCTCCAAGATCCAAGCATTACTATTTTGACTAACCGTGGTATAAATTAAGAGAGGAGGATATGTCGTTAAGGCATATCCTCCTCTCTTAATATATATAATGTGTAGTATCAGAGTTTGTATGACAGCATGACGAAAGAGTATGGAGCGACGTCGAGGGTGAGTTTCTTTTTAGACTTGACGCTTTCCTCTTTCGGAGCGACAGGGTGCTGCTCGTAGTTGTTCTCGTCATCCGGATTGCCGGTGATCGTCGTCTTTGTCGCCGCGGACTTCAGTGACTTGAAACGAGTGAGGTCAATCTCCGCCTTTGCCGCATCCTTGCTGCCGTTGCATACTTTGACGAACAGCTCACGTGTCTTAGTGTTGAGGACGACAGACTGTCCGAGGTATTTGTCATCGTTGCGGTCGAACGACACGCAGTCGCCGTAGTAGTAGTCACCTGATGACTTACCGAACATCTGCTGTACGTAGTAGCTGCATGTCAGGTACGTCTTCTTGTTGTCGAAGTAGATGAGGTCCGGATTCCAGTTTGTGTTTGACTTCTTAGCGAACAGAGGTGCGTAGCTCGTCATGCGTACCACGTCACCGTTACGCTCGATGTGGAGAAGGTAGAGAGCCTCCGCAAGGGCGTCGATCAGCTTCTTGTCTTTTGATGCGTATTCTCCGAGGTAGACCTTTGTCTTGCGGTCGCGAGGGTACTTGTCGTACTGTCTGCTGTTGAAGAAATAGTCTCTCTGCTCGTAGTAATGCTCGTCGAGTATTGGCAGTCCGATCTCCTCCGCCAGTTTCCACCCGTTGTCGAAGTCCGGGTTGCCCGGATGAGAGCCTGGTCCCGCTGTTCCCACGATGGTGATTTCCGGATGCTTCTCACGCACGCGCTGGTAGATGTATTTGAAACGCTCGCAGAACTCAGGTGTGATCTTCTCCTCGTTGCCTATTCCGAGGTACTTGAGGTTGAATGGCTTTGGGTGTCCAGCAGCGGCACGCACCTTACCCCATTTCGTGGTCACGTCGCCGTTGGCCCATTCGATGAGGTCGAGAGCCTCGTCGACCCACTCGTCCATCTCTGACATAGGCACGACATCCTGAGCCTGGTCTCTCATGCCCCATCCACCGTTGGTGCCTTGACAGCTCACACCGCAAGGGAGTATAGGCAATGGTTGCATTCCAATGTCCTCGCACAGCTGGAAGTACTCGAAGTAGCCCAGTCCCATGGACTGATGGTATCCCCATGTGTTCTTCAGTTGTTTCCTCGTCTCTTTCGGACCGACGGTGTTCTTCCATCTGTATGTGTTCCAGAAGCCGTCGCCGCCGCCATGGACGACACAGCCGCCAGGGAAGCGCATGAACTTAGGGTTGAGAGCCTCAAGAGCCTCGGCGAGGTCTTTGCGAAGTCCGTGTCCCTTGTATGTGTCCTGTGGCATGAGTGACACGACGTCGACATCCACCGTGCCCACCGTCATACCCAACAGTAGCAGAGTGGCGTTGTCACAGTCTGCTTGGGCTGTCAGCGTGGCCTCATAATTTTTCCATCCTCCCTTGACGCTGAGTGTCGTGTCTGCGATCAGCTCTCTTTTGTGACCACGCTCGTCTTTTGCCAGCGCCACGCGTATCTTCATGTCCTGCTCACTTCTGGCGAACACGGAGAAGTCGTACTTCTTGCCTTTCTCTATCGTGATGCCTCCGAAGCCCTCGTTCTGGAGTCCGAAGCCAGTCCATCCGTCATAATCGTAGTAGTGTCCCACACGCTCGACGTGTACACGCATGTAGTTCGGGTTGTTAGGATGGATAGGAGATTGTTGTGACACTTCGATAAAACCAGTGGAGTGTCCCGGGCGTGACATACGCCATGACGTGCCGGCTCCCCATCCGTCACGTTCTACGGGTGAGTACTCGAACGAGCCGTTTTGGACCAGTTCGGCGTACAGACCGCCGTCGGCCGATGAACTGATGTCCTCAAAGAAAATTCCTATCAGTTCGTCGCTGATCTGTTTGCCTCCGGCCGGAGGCGTAACGGCTTTCTGCGCATTCACTGACAGCGAGGCCAGCATAATCAGTGCCGGAAAAAAGTTTCGTCTCATAATTTTGTGATTTTGGTATTGTTGTTTAGTATGCCCGGACGGCAGCGTCTATCTCTTTGTGATGCCTTGCCTGTAATGGTATTATTGGCGAGCAACCTCTCATGTCGCTTGTCCTCGTTTCGGGCGGGTGATAGTATTTACATGCGCAAAGGTAATAATTATTCTTTGATGTGTGTGCGTGAAGATGATAATAAGATTCTCTTTTTGTTGTTTGGCTGAGAGCGTTTGACATGGAGCGTGTGTTGGCTTTATACAAAAAACGCTTTCACTCATCGACAAGTTATCCTTGTCGGATGGCGAAAGCGTTATGAGGTGTCGTCGCTGTCTACCGTTCATGAGGGTCCTCTCACGACGTCAAAGACTTTTGATCTGTAGTACTCGGCTGGACCAGTCGTTTTGCTTGTGGTAGTCCACTGAGTGTTTGTACGGCAGTTCCAGTCCGTTGCTCATCAGGTATTTACCCGTGTACACCTTACCCTCGCAGTCGAGTGGTGTGTTGTCAATGCTGTTGAGTTCGTGAATAGTGTACTTCTTCTCAGGGTCCAGTCCCCGCATTTTCACTCTTGGCAGATGCTGGTTCACGAATGTCTCTGTCTTGTACCAATAGAAGACGGCATCGTTCTTATCCTCTGTGACGTACATGAGTGAGGCGAGGTTGTCGCCGGAGTATGGAGAGTGTAGTCTGTACAGGTCACCGAACTGCACTACCTTTCTGATATTCTTGTAGTCGCTGATAGCTTGTTTGCAGAGTGCCTTTTCCTCGTCTGTCATGTTCTTTGGCTGTATCTCCATTCCCAGTCGTCCGGACATAGCCACGTCGCATCTGAACTTGAGTGGTATGGTTCGGAAGGTCTGGTGGTTAGGTGTGGCTGAGATGTGACTCGCCATGGCTATAGCAGGGAAGAAGTAGCTTGTGCCCCATTGCATGAATATCCTCTGTAGGGCATCGGTGTTGTCGCTGACCCAGAACTCATCGAAGTAAGGTAACAGTGCGTAGTTCGCTCTTCCTCCTCCGCTGGCGCAGTCTTGTATCACGACGTCTGGGTACTTTGCCCGTATTCTCTCACACACCTTGATGAGGCCTTTGTGGTAGTCGATGTACAGATGTGACTGGTTCGTCATCGACAGGTATTGTGAGCCGTGGTTCATGACTGGAGCGTTGGAGTCCCACTTGATGTATGCTATTGCTGGGTGTTTGGTGAGCAGCTCATCGAACACTCCGAACACGAAGTCCTGCACCTTAGGGTTGGACAGGTCCAGCACGAGCTGTGTGCCGCCTCGTCCTGTCACCGGCTCTCTGCCTGGTGCCTTGATGACCCAGTCAGGATGTTTCTCGTAAAGCTCGCTCTTGGTGTTTGTCATCTCCGGCTCCACCCATATTCCGAACTTCACTCCGTTCTTCTTGGCGTCTCTGAGCAGACCGTCAATGCCCTCGGGCAGCTTACGCTTGTCCACCACCCAGTCGCCCAATGATGAGTTGTCCACGTCACGAGGATACTTATCGCCGAACCATCCGTCGTCCATGACGAAAAGCTCACCTCCCAGTGACGCTATGTCAGACATCATCTGGTCCATTCCCTTCTGATTGATGTCGAAATAGACTCCTTCCCAAGAGTTGAGCAGTATGTCTCGTTCCTTGTCGGCGTGTCTCAGCTGGTACGAGCGTGCCCAACGGTGATAGTTGCGTGATGCTCCTGACAGTCCCTGGTCTGAGAATGTGTATGCCACACGCGGTGTTGTGAATATCTCGTCTTTTCGCAGATGGTACTCGGAATTGTCCGGGTTTATTCCCGCTATGTAATAGTGGTACTCCGTGTCGTCCGTGTCAATGTTGACGCGGTAGTTGCCGGAGTACATGAGGGCTGCTCCAATCACGTCACCTTCATTCTCACGCGCCTTGCCGTCGAGAGAGAACATAACCTCTTGTCTGTCCGTGGTGGCGTTGCGCAGTCCGTCTTTATTCTTTATAACCATCATTCCGTTGTTGAGACGCTCCTCAGTCAGTTGCGCTTCTGCCGCCCATGACCCGTGGAAGTGGCTGACATATACGTCACCTCTTCTTATAGGCATGCATGAACTGTAGAACTGGCTGAGCGTCACCGTACCTTTCTCCTTGTTCTCGATGTCTGTCCAGCACTCGATGATGTCGGCGTCTTTGTACGCCAGATAGTAGAGGTGGACGGGAGAAGGGTAGAGATTGTCACGTAAGGTGATGGTGAGCAGTGTTCCTTGTCTGTCTTTGTTGTTCGGAGCCTTGTCGCTGATAGCCTTCACTCCGTAGTCGCTGACAAGCAGGTCAGTGGACATGTTGCCGTCGTAGTGTCTCATGGCGAAGGCGGTCTCGCTCATGGTATGGTTGGCTCCGTATGCGGGATACAGTTGTAGGTGTGACCAGTTTGCGGTCGATGGTTCCTGTAATGTCTGTCTGTCGTGCTCGGTGAGACGGGTGCCGTAGTAGACGAACTGAGGCTCCTTGCCTTTATTCAGCTCGATGACAAGACTGTTGTTTGGTGTGTGTATCTCAACTTTCTCCGCCATAACGGGCAGTGACGCCGCAAAGAGCACGGTGGTCACGATGCTGTTCTTATGACGTGAGAGAACGCTGTGTATGTCTTTCTTCATGATTGGTAATTTGTTAGTTGTTGATGTATTCGGTGTATTTGCCATAAACGTCTTGTGTCCTATATAGTGTCACATGGTGGCTGTCAGGAACGTGGCGTTGCCAAAGATGTAAAGCACGTTCTCTGATGCCGGAACGAGCACGGTCTCGCCTTGACGTATATGGATGCCATTGATGTTGGCGTCACCCCATAGGCACATGACCACCACGAAAGAGTCGCACTGGAAGTCAATCTGTGATGCCACCTGCACTACTACCCTGTGTACGGTGAAGTAAGGACAGTTGATGAGCTGTGACGTAGGCTTGGTGGAGTCGTAGCTTGTCCTGTACTCGGGCCACACCTGATAGTCTATGGCGTCCTTGGCCTGGCTGACGTGCAGCTCGCGCAGTTGTCCGTGGGCGTCCTTGCGTCCGAAGTCATAGACTCTGTAGGTGATGTCGCTCGTCTGCTGTATCTCCGCGAGGAAGTTGCCGGCGCCTATGGCATGCAGTCGTCCGGCAGGTATGAAGTACAGGTCTCCGTCATGACTCTCGTGGGTGGCTATCACTGACGACATCGGATTCTCCCCTGAACCGTCGTTGGCGGTGTCCTCACTCACGAGCCTCTCGTAGTCGTCGGGTGTGATGGACTTTCTCAGTCCGTTGTATATCTTAGCTCCCACGTCGGCCTTGATGACGTACCACATCTCGGTCTTTCCGGCGCAGCCGTGTCGTTCCATCGCCAGCTTGTCGTCAGGGTGGACCTGTATGGACAGGTTCTGTCGTGAGTCGATGAGCTTGACGAGAATCGGGAACTTATTGCCGTACTTCTTGTAAATCCTGTCTCCCACAAGCAGTCCCTTGTACTTGTCTATCAGCTGTGTCAACGTGAGTCCCACATCCACGTCGTCAATGATTCCGCGGTCGACGGCCACGCTCTCATGTCCAGGCACTCCGCTAATCTCCCAACTCTCTCCGATATTTGGCTGTGCCGTGTATATACCCTTGAAAGGTGCTATCTGATAGCCTCCCCAAAGTGTGGTCTTGAGGTATGGTTGGAATTTGTATGGTTTCATCTTGTTTGTTATTTTGTTCTCTCAATAATCTCCAGACACATTCGGCTGTTGTGGTACGGACATTTCCAGAATCCGGCATGGTCGTCCTTGGTGTTTTTCCTTCCTTCTGTGTCGGCACTCCAGTACCACTCTCCTCGTTCCTCGTCAATGAGGTTGTCTTTGATGTACTGCCAACATCTCTCAGCTCTTTCCAGCGCTTGCTCGTCATTGAAGTGCTGGTATATGTTGAACCATCCTACCACGTTCTCAGCCTGCACCCACCAGTGGCGGTCCGTGTCGACATAGCCCGTGTCGAGGTTAGCCTCATGTAACATGGATCCGTCCTTGTTGATGCCTTTCTCGCTTGCCTTGGCGATGAGTCTCACCTTCTGCTCCACGTTTCTAAGTAGCTCCTTGTCGTTGAGCACTAAGGCCGCCTCATGTATGAGCCATGAGCACTCGATGTCATGACCGTAGCTTTCCAACTGGCCAGCTCCTCGTGTCCAGTCGTACTCGAAGAAGAGGTCCAGATGGTTAGTGTCTTTGTTAAGGATTTTCTCCGTGAAGATCCATATTATGTTCCTCAGTGAGCTTGTCACATCCTCCATGTCTCGACTCTTGTCGGCGTCCAGTGCGCCTTGCTCCCTCATCTCCTTCATACATCTCAGCAGGTTGGCGTAAGGCTCCATGATGTGCAGGTGAGTGTTTTGTGACTTAGGATAGTTGGCGTCAAGCTCTGACAGTCTCATGTCATTTATTTGTTGCCAGTCGTATGTCATTGCCTCGATGTACCCGTTGTATTCCTTATCCAGCGAGTGCTCCTCGATACATCTGTATAATGTGAGACTTAGGTCCAGAGTCTCCCTCCACTTGTCCTTGTTCGTAGCGTCACTGAATGTTGCTCTCACGAACTCGGACAATCCGTATATCATGAATCCGATGGCGTAGAACTGTTTTTTTTTGTCGATGGGCTTTCCCAGGTAGTCCAGTTCCCAGTAAGTGCCTCCGTACTCTTTGTCGAGGAAATGGCTCACGATATAGTCTCTGGCTCTTTCCGCGGCTTTGAGGTACTCTTCACGTCCTGTCACCCTGTAGGCTGCGGAGAATGACCATAGGATACGCGCGTTTAGTATTCCTCCCTTGTTGGCGTTCTTCACAAGTGTGCCGTCTCCCGTCATTTGTCCGTAGAAACCGCCGTGCTCATCATCTTGCATGTTGCTCAGCCAGAAATGGAGAATGTTGTCGTGCAGTGTTTTCTCCATCTCGTCTCTCATTATCTTTATTCTGTCTCTCATCGTCATTTATTTCTTAAGTGGGTAATAATATGCCAAGACCGCCATGATGGCAGCGAAGATGGCAGGGAACAAAGAGAATAACGACCATACCATCATCAGTACGCCCTCGCTCTTCGATGCGGGGTCGATGACGGAGTTGCCGAACTCGTCAGGTATCATCCTGGCGCCCGCAAGACCCAAGAACAATGCAATCAGTGAGCCGGAGATTGCGCCGCCAAGTTTCTGCGCCATGGTTCCTGATGAGAAGATGAGTCCCGTCGATGACGTTCCGTATGTTTCTGTGGCGTTGTCTGCCACGTCAGCATACATAGACCACAGCAGTGGTGAGTAGAGTCCGGCACCGACAGACGTGAGTATGACGACGACAATCATGAGCCAGATGTATGAGGCGTCCATAGGAATGAAGAAGAACAAGACTGAGAAAACGAGGCATATCAGTGATGATATAATGAACGCCACACGCTTTGAGCCGACTTTCTCCGTGAACTTAGGTGACGCGGCTCCGAAGATCATACACGTCACCTCTCCGAAAGCCATGAACACAGTGTAGTTGATAATTAGTCCGCCCATTGTGATGTCGCCGCCGAGGCAATAAGATAACAGGTAGCCTGCCACGGCGTATCGGAATCCGTTGAAGAAGTTTGTGCAGATACCTATTAGTGTAAGGAACAGCCAAGGCTTGTTACAGACAAGGTCGGAGAACTGCTTGAGTGAGTATTTCTCAGCTCGCACAGGCTTCAGTCTCTCCTTTGTGAGCAGTCCGCAAGCCAGTGTCATGGAAGCCGCAAGCAGTCCGAAGAAGACTCCGAGCACAGCGTATTGATGAGCGTCTGTGCCTCCCACTAATCTCTGCAAGTAAGGGAAGGAGATGAGTGTGATGAAGCCCATGGCGTAGGCCCCTATCATTCTGAATGACGAGAACTGGTTTCTCTCGTTGTCGTCGTCAGTCATCACGCCCAGCAGTGATCCGTATGGTACGTTGACCATAGTGTACATCGCCATCATGAGTATGTAGAAGACGTAAGCGTAGACACGTTTACCTGTCTCTCCAAGGTCAGGAGTGTATAGCAGCAGTGCGAAGACCAATCCGAACGGTATGGCTCCGAAGATCATCCACGGTCTGTATGTTCCCCATCGTGACTGAGTTCTGTCCGCCAAGCTACCCATCAGCGGGTCTGTCACCACATCGAACAGACGGGCGATAAGCATGAGCGCAGCCGCGTCTGCGAATGTGAGTCCAAATACGTTAGTGAAAAATAGCGGGAAAGCTATTGACATTATTTTCCATGTGATGCCTCCGGAGGCTGCGTCTCCCAGGGCATAGCCGATTTTTTCTTTTAATGTTGCCATGGTAATAAGGTTTTGATGCGGCTCATGTCATACTTGTCATGAGCCGTTACGTCTGTTATTTGTTATTCGTCTTTCTGTTTTTCTCGATAAGTGACATTATGGTCTTCACGCTCTCTCCTGTCGTGAAACCGTCCTCAGGAGTGTGCATGCAGTAATCCACGAGTCGTCCGATGGTCGAAGTGGCCACGTGCATTCTTGTGTCTGAGGATGCGTAGTAGATATACACCTTGTCCTCGTCCTTGTGCATGGCTCCACCATGTTCGCATCCGTCTCCACCGTCGGCTATCCAGCCGTTGGCGAATGTCACGTTCATCACGTCGCCTATATATTCCTCACCCTCGGGCACGAGGAAATATCCACCTGGTTGTGCTATGACCTTTGTTGGGTCCTCGAGTGATGTCATATACATGTACAGCACGTAACGAAGACCCGAGGCGCATCCTCGTACTCCGTGAGCCAGGTGTAGCCATCCCTTCTGAGTCTTAATAGGATGAGGTCCCTCACCGTTCTTCACCTCCATGATGGTGTGGTAGTGACGAGCGTTGATGATTATCTCATCTTCCACTTTGGCATGAGTGATATCATCGACGAGAGCCCATCCGATACCACCTCCCGAGCCGGCGTCGATGAAACCGTCCTGTGGACGTGTGTACAACGCATATTTGCCGTTCACGAACTCTGGGTGGAGCACCACGTTACGTTGTTGGCTCTTAGATACGAGATCTGGCAGTCTCTCCCAGTTTTTCAAGTCCTTAGTCCTTGCTATTCCGCAAGTCGCCGTGGCGGCGCTGAGGTCGCTAGGTGCTGTGTCGTCATGACGTTCCACACAGAACAGTCCGTAGATCCATCCGTCCTCATGCTGTGTCAGTCGCATGTCATATATATTTGTTCCTGGTATGGTGTCCTCCGGCATGTAGATCGGCTCATCGCGGAAGCGAAAGTTGTCGATGCCGTTAGGGCTCTCAGCCACGGCGAAGAAGCTCTTTCTGTCCGCTCCCTCCGTTCTGACCACAAGCACATACTTGTCCTCCCACTTGATCGCTCCGCTGTTCAGTGTGGCGTTCATCATAATGCGTTGCATGAAGAACGGGTTATCCTTCTCTTCGAAGTCGTATCTCCATTCCAGTGGCGTGTGTTCCGCCGTGACGATAGGATACTTATATTTCTCATATATGCCGTTACCGGCGTTGACGGCTACGTTCTTTCTGTTTAGAAGCTCCTCGTGTCTCTTGCGCACCTCGTTCACTCTTGATTGAAAATCATTCATTGTTCGTGTGATATGTTTTATTTACGTTATACGTGTTTAGTCTGTTGTTATTTCTGTCATTTGATGTCTCTGAGGAAAAGAAATCTCTTGTCCTTATACCATTCTTTGAAGTCTTTGGCTGTTTTTGCGTCCTTGCTTGCGCCGAAATGGTCTTTAGAATAGTTCCTCCAAGGCAACAGGTAGCATACAGGGTACTTCTCCACGACGGGTTTGAGTACCCTTGTCCACCATGTAGGGTCTGGAGAGTTCTGGTATCCACACTCCGTCATGGCTATCATCTTGTCGTGCTTTTGCGCGAACGAGCTTATGAAGTCCAGGTCGGCAGTCAGTTGTCTCTTGAAATCCTCCTCGCCGCCCCATTGGTAAGCGTCCTCGCCGATCAGTGTGACACGGTCGTCACCAGGGTATCTCCTCATGAAGTCCTTCTCGTTCCATCCGCCGTACAGGTTCGGAGAGTAGCACCATATTATATTGTCAGGAAGTATTGAGCTGACATAGTCTTGCAGCATATTCCACAAAGCTTTGAACTCCCCATCGGAGCAGTTGTCTTGTCCCCACCAGAACCACGAGCCGTTGTTCTCATGCCAAGGTCTGAATATCAGAGGCACCTGTTCTCCGTCCTTGTCTTTTAGAGAAAGGAGAAAAGCTCCCACACGCTCCATCCACACCCTGAAGCTCTCGTGTGCCGTGCCGCCAGGCAGTACGGAACGTACGGTGCTCTTCGGGTCTTTTATGAGACTTATCACGTTGTCTTGCCGTAGTGCTCGCAGTGATACGATGGCTTGCGCGTATGCGGTGGTGTCCTTCTCAATCCATGCGGTAGTTCCGAGCAACGGGTTGTGCGGGTGCCATGAGATAGTCACTATGCCACCTTTCTCGTGATGTCTCACAATTTCCTTCCTTATGCGTATGAATGGAACACTGTCCAGGTTTTTCTCGTCGCCCATCTCAATGCCTCCGATGTCGAATCCCATGACGGCGGGGTAGTCACCCACCAGCTCGTAGGTGTCACTGCGGTTCAAGTCCCAGTCCCATGTTATTCCGTAGAACGTGTCATCTTGGTGTCCGTACATATATCCCTTCTTCTGAATCTTACGGAGTCTCTCAGTCAGTTTCTCCGCCTTTGTCTTTTTTGCTGAGTATGCCTCTTGTTGCACAGAGGGGAATAGCAGTGAGAAAAAAATGAGGTATAAGATTTTAATTTTCATAAAGGTTTATATTTGTATTGTGTTAACGTTTGTATGATATTCTCTCTCATTGTTAATGGCAAAGGTAGTACTATCTTGTCTTTGCGAATTTGCTTTTCTTGTCAAAACGTTATATTTTGGTCGAAAAGAGTATAAGTCACCGTGTAATGAGTGTATTTGAGTATGTGA
Organism: uncultured Prevotellaceae bacterium; assembly: GCA_937900485.1. Lineage (GTDB taxonomy): Bacteria > Bacteroidota > Bacteroidia > Bacteroidales > Bacteroidaceae > Minthosoma. Next base: position 8,636 of record CALCEL010000071.1, on the reverse strand, counting down.
AGATGGTAATAATTGTCTTTTTTGTCTCTTACGGTAGCCTGGGCGGATTTTTTGTCATATCTTTGTGCGTAAAAGCAGTAAACCAAGTATTGTATGAGTTTAATGAAAGTATTTACGGCATGTGTATGTTTGGCGTTGTCCGTGGCATGTTCGAGAAACGCTGGCGGTGCGGAGTCTACGGATGGTGAGAAGTCGGACTCCTTGGTCAGTCAGGTGTCGTGTCTTCCGGAGAGAGACGGCAATGGTAGTCATGTCGTCGGCTCAAATAAGTTTAGTTATGAGTATCATTTCGTGAATGACAAAAGTCTGCCGGTTGTCGTGAACAACATGGAGTACCAGTATTATGACAACAGAGTCAATTTGACCATTGGTGACGGTAAGCGTCAAGACGTTAGTCTCACTTTCACAAAGAACACGTTTCGTGAGTATGTTCCCGAGAAATTTCTAAAGAAGTCTGGACTTATCGGCTTCTGCTATAATTATGATAAGGAGAACGACCGTTCCGCAGTCTTCTTCATCGCCACGATAGGTGACCCGGACCTGAGCACTGACATGTCTTATGCTCTCGAGGTCAGAGTCATGTCGGACGGAACATACTCCGTGAGTGAGTTGAAGGAGCGTGACACACTTCCTGTCAAAGAGGGAATGACGGTGGATCCTAGTGCCGAGCATGACGCCTTGGCTGAGTAAAAGTTGATATATGCGTGATAAACAGCGTTTTTTGGTAGGGAAAAGCGAGAAAAAATGTTTTTTTTACTCTTTATTGAGAAAAAAACGTTACATTTGCAAGCTTTGTTGTTCATCGTTCTTAAGAGACGGAAGCCTTGAGGACAAGAAAATAACCAATTAATGTATGAGTAAAACGTATAGAAATTCTCCTAATAAGTGGACATATATATGGATAGCCGTCAAGCATTTGACGACACCGTCCAGGGTTTACGGCCTCGCGCATGGAACCATTGAGATGCATAAAAAGGATCGTAGTATCATGCACGACCTGAAAGAGTATGATATCATACACCACAAAAAAGTCCATCACGGTGGATAGTTTTTTTGTTTGGACAACTATACTTCTGATATATGATAAAGAAAGGATTTACAGGAGCCATGGCGCTCCTGTTTTTATTTGTTTCATGCGTCGGCGACCATGATAGCGCCAAGAACAACTTGTATGGAGACGAGGATGACGAGGAACAAGTGGCTGACAGTATAGATGATGTGGAAGTTAGTCATGACTATGCCTCCGCATATACACGACTCGAGGAGTTGGTGTGGGGTTGGGAGCGTGTGAAGACACCAGACGAGTTGGCGCACAGAAGGGCGGAGTGGAATGGTGAGATGAAGGAGTTGCGCGCCACGCTGACTGAAGGCGACTATGGCGAGTTGCATTCCGTCGACACACTATTGCAATATGCGGAAAGACTGTATGATGAGAAGACACGTGAGTATGCCCAACCGGCCTCCAGTGTCATCAGCGTGCTGAGGGAATGCTCAGAACGACTTGACAAGATTAAGACCAAGGGACAGCTCGAGGGTTTCCGGTCTGTGCGTATCGGAATGTTGAGAGATGCGGGTGTCATGTATCTCTGTATCGACCCTTCGTCAAACAGGATAGATGAGGCGAGGCGTCTCTCACGTCAGTTGGAGCGTAAGTACAGTGAGAAGTGCGCCGAGCTGGATGTGAACAGATGATTCACTGAGTGAGAACGTCTTACATGACATCGTGCGCTTGGCGCCGATAAATGCCATGTGGTGTGTCATATATGTAACACGCACGATAGAAAAGAACATAATATCGCCGCCAAGAAACAAAAAAAAAGTTGTTTCTTTTTATATATCAGTTTTTTTCTTTTACTTCGCGGCTGCCGAGCTATGTTGTGCGGTGTTATAATAGTTTTATAAGGAAGACAAAAGTTAATATATATTTATATGAAAAAAATGCTTGCCATTGTGGCATTTTCTATGCCTCTTGCCGCTTTTTTCTCGTGTGGTGATGATGATAGCGTTGGTTCGAACGATAGCGGCGAAGAGTATGTTGATCTTGGATTGAGTGTCAAATGGGCTACGAAGAATCTTGGTGCGTCCTCATGTGTCGACTACGGAGACTATTATGCTTGGGCGGAGACAGTGCCATATGAGCAGAAGGACTCAACCAACCTGAATAACAGACATTACAATTATCTGAAGAATTTGGCTGAGGAGGAGAAATACGGTGAAAAGTTCAAGAACTACAATATAAACGACAGTACCGTGAAAAGGTACTATTGGTGGGACACCTACAAGTATTGCGACGGTATCGTGCCTATACAAGGTGGTGGTGGTGCCAACACAATCTATCTGAGCAAGTATAACTACCTTGAGGAGAACGGACCTGTGGATGGTGTTATGTCTCTGTCTTCTTCTGACGATGCTGTCGTTGTCAACCTTGGAGGAAACTGGAGAACACCTACGCATAAGGAGGCTCAGGAACTTGTCAATAACTGCTATTGGTGCTATACGTCCAGCTACAAAGGTTCTGGCGTTGCAGGATATATCGTCTACAAGGTGAAGTCCGCTGATGACATGGGATTGGTGACAAACGTATATGGTGTGACTAACTATGGTGAGAAGGCTTCTCCTGTGGCTACTGAGGTAACAGGTAAGTATTCTCTGTCGGATACACACATCTTCCTTCCAATGGCAGGATATCACCATAAGGATTGGTTGTATAATGAGAATACCGCCGGAAGTTATTGGACAAAAACTTTGAATGACGAAACTCCTAAGGGTGCTTTTGTGCTTTACCTCTGGGAAAATTCAAGATATAGCTCACAGAATATGCTTCGTCAGTACGGATGTACCATACGTCCTGTTCAGTGATAAGATAAATAATTGCAAAGAGGGGATGTCAACTGTTACGTTGATATCCCCTCTTTGTTTTTGTGCCATTGTGGCCCGTGGATATTACCGGATTTCCTATAACACTCGTTATTTTTTGCTGTCCGAAACTCCTCTTTTTCCGTTGACACATGGCAACAGAAAAATGACTTCCGAAATTTTCCCGTGTCTTATTCGGCGTCTGAAATTCTCAGGTTAGGACGTTGAAAAGTTCAGGTTAGGATTTTGAAATTCTCAGACCTGTTTGTAGAGTATATCCTAACCTGAAAATTTCAAAAAAGACACTTAAAAATTTTAAATACCTTGTGTTAAGATTATCAATAAGTTAACATATTTTTGTCAAAAAAGAGGCATGGGAAATTTCGTCACAAGCCAAACTGTCCATTATTCCACCTGTTCTCGTAGTCATATTTCAACTACTCATCTCCGCTTTTCCTCGTTCCGTGGTGTTACGATGAACGGGGCAACACTCACAACACATCAGTCGTTGGCGGTGGTTCAGAGATGACTGAACGAAAAATGGGCAGACCAACAGAAGAACCGCCATACTTCTTCATTGGACGTGTGGAATATGTGCGGGCCGTACTTATGCGTGTCAATCCCCTCAATCCTCTCTTGATACACGTTGCCGCCGAGATGAGATCGTTTGTCAATCACCAACACAGACCTTCCGCTTTGCCTGGCGCAATGGGCGAACGTCGCCCCGTAAAGACCTGAACCGACAATAAGGTAATCGTACTTCTTCATGCTATTTCACATTTTTGAGAAATCTGTTCATACGTAGTCTGTGAGTCTCAGAATCCCATGACCACAAGACCAAACATACCTTCTTTCTAATTTTCTCTCTTTGTATCCATCCGAAATATCTACTATCATAGGAGTGAGACGAGTTGTCACCTGACATGAAATATATACACGAATCAGCTTTGACATAGCATAACGCCTTTACTCTTTTTACGTACATCTTACTATTGTCATTAACCGTAAACGCCACGACATCATTACTCTTTATTTCACTTTTAGCTGATACATCATATGCAAATACCACATCACCAGTATATAGTGTCGGAAACATACTTTCAGATGATATGTAATAGCTGTGTTTTACAATGTATAGGACGACAAACGTGGTGAATGCGGTAGCAATACCAAAATTCACAACTCGTTTCATCATAGAATAACCTCCCCCTTAATACCCAGATACATTGGTGAGTCAAAATTACCATAAACTTCAACCTCGCGATAAAAAACACCTTTTGCCATATCTTCCGTATTTAATCTCACGTGAATGACAGTACATTCACCACGAAATGCGAATTCATTTTCAGACGTTACCTCCATGCACTCACATGAAGGATTAACACTCTCTATTCGCAGAGGGATCAACGTATTGTTTCTTATACGCCATTCCACCGTATTTGAAGTGTAGTCAGAACGATTCAGTTTTCCCATATCTATTATTGAGTCACACTTCCATAACTCCACGTGAGTGTCAGGCAATTCTATTACTCCGTTCTTACACATATGAATGAATGCGAAACAAACGGATATCAACACTATAGTTAAAAAGAATATGTTACGCATACTAAATCAATTAAACACGTCATCGAATTTTGATTCCAACTTTTCTTTTAGTTTGAAAAGAATTTTCCTGTTTTTCTCATAGTAGTCAGGATTCAGGTCCAACGTGAATAAAACATGCCCGCAACTGTCCAACACGGATAAATACGGAGTGTAGACATTATCCATGGAAGTGAATGTGCCGTTATACTCAATGGTTGTGTATGGCCTGCCTATCAGTTCGCTTTTTCCTTGTCCGACAATGCATAGAGTGCTGATAATGGTGTCCTTCCCAAAAACGCTCTCCATCAAGGTCAGAGCGTCAAATACACATTGTCCACACGCGTTTTGACCATATCTAAGGCATAACTTAGTGTCAGGAGGAAGGGAGTCTGTTGGAATCCTGTCTCCAACAGACTCGACATAGTTATTTATCACCTTCATGTCACGATAATGCGCAGACAGGCCGTTGCTCATTATTTTTGATGATGTCCTTATCTGATACAACATACCGCAATTTGTCACAATCAAAATGACAACCAAAATGGTAAAAACTACATTCCTTTTCATTCTATGTTCTTGAATTTATAACGAACGACAATAGGATTGTCATCTTCCTTAATGGAGCGATAGATCTCATAGGATTTCTTGTCAACATCACCCGTCTTAGGTGCTTCACCAATATCACAATAACGTTTGATGAAACATGCAGTCTCACCTAAAAGGACTGAATAAAAATAGTCATTATCAGCTGAAATAATATCTACTGGCGAATAAATCCAGCTGTCACAATCATAGACGTCTGTGAAAATATGATGTTTACCACTCTTCTTGTCGTATACTAAATTGACAAATTGTTTCTTATAGCAGCAACGGCCTGTGATAAACTGTTTGTTTTCATGTAAATTACTTAATATGATTAGCTTATTTGCCTGCTCATCTTCTGGAATTGCATAATAGTCCATTGACATCAATTCCTTTTCCGATTCTGTAAGAGACATGCTTTCTGGACACTCCAAAAAGAAATACTTTGACATGCCATTAGGTGTTATTCTCCAAAGTTCGTTATGAACAACAGAAGAATACAGGAGTCCGTTCTCACTATAACTGACATCGCCCAAAAATACCACCTTATAATTTTCGAGAGAGTAGCGAGCTATAACCGATGACAAATCATCAATCTTATAAACTAAAAATCTCTCGTCATATATTGCATCATCGTTTGGCAGGAACCCGCGATCTGCTATTAAATAATCCCCATATACATATATACCCTCTACACATGTTGACCATGGCAACTTAACTGACTTCACGAATTTACCGTCGTTTTTGTTGAAGAACATTAGCTTCCACTGAAAGTCATCATAGGCACAAAGTAGATCATCAGAGATACTGATTGTCTTAAGATGCGTATATTCTCGGGCGGAATGTCCCTTCTGGTTTATTGAGAATCGGTGACTGCCGTCCATGTTAAAACAATAGATGCCGTCAGAAAGAACATATATGAGGTTATCCTTTACCACAAGCTGCTCGACCTTGCCGATAAGGCATTTGTCATTTTTCTCAAGCTGGATGTATTCATAAGAGTCAACCAACTGATGGAATGAGACAGAGTCCTCTATTTTTTCCACATTCATACAGTAAGTGTCTTGTTGAGACACCTCGTTGCTACAGCTTTGAAAAAACAAAGCTGTAGCAAATAAACAAATTGACAAAAAAAGTATAAACGCATAGCTCTTATCATAATTAACATCCTCCACTTCCGCATCCTCTACACAATCTGTCTTCCTTCTGTCCCATTGTCCAATCTAAATCTTTACAAGTTGTATAACATCCCATATGTGACATGCATGTAATCGTAAATGCATCACATGCTTCGTATGTAACTTTTCCTTTCAGTTTTGCGTTTGCACCTAAGTCGAATAATGATCCAACAGTTAAGCCTCCTTCTAAAGATGCAGACCCGCATATTGAAGTGATAAAGCATTTCTTAGCTGTCAAATATTTTTCAGCATATCCACTATATTCACTTTTTTGTGTAGTCGAACCTGATGCGCCAGATGGTGATCCAGATGGGTCGCCGTTACTCTCACTGTTTTCCTCTGAATCTCCCGTTTCCGCTCTTAATTCAGACAATGCGACATTATTCTTCATCAAGTACGCAGCGTCGACGCCAATGAGAGCCACTAACACACATGTTGGCAGCCAATGATAAAATTTCTTTTTCATAAACAAAATTTTAGATTAAACATAATTTTATAAACTCTTTAACTAATCTTATAACGTGCTGTTTGATATCACAAAATTATAATTATGCTGTCTTCTCAAATAGAATAAGATTTTTCTTGTACTTATCATGGAAGCAGTTTTGTCTTAAATGGTATGATGCATAGTTATTTTTACGGAAACCATATTGTCTGAATAATTCCACAAGTTTTTCTTCAGAAAAACTTGTTGCGTCCTCATCTTCCACAGACAAACTTAATAAAATGTATCTATCTGTGTTGGTTGACAAATTGTATACGATGGCATCAATATCTTTTACCCGTATACTTTTACCTGAGTCCAGACATATTGACATGTCATATCTCTCTTCGAGCCCCAGTCTTTTTGATATTTCCTTCACGTGACAGCATTCCTTCCCGTTATTCAGTAATGCTGACATTTCCCCTGTTTTAGGATTCGTGTCATATCCTACGGTATTAATTGAAGATTGATTCAAATATGCCGTATACCATCCGCATCCACATCCCATATCCAAAACCGATTTGACATTCATGGCTTTACAAAATGAGATAAGCTCATCCTTCAAGTAATTGTCGTATGTGTAATTGTTGAAATCAATCTTTATGCTGACGCCATCCTGCTCAGGATATACCACATACTTGTCAAGAGCCTCAATTATATCACTACTTTTTGAGATGTCGAACTTCCTTGAGAAGAAGACATTGGATAATGAGATCAATGTCTTTAAATCTTTCATCTCGGCGTATTGTGGAGAATCAATGTCAATTGCTCTGTCCCATAGTATGTAACGACAGTTGTTCTTTGCTATTACCATGTTTCTTAACGGAGAGTTCAGGATCACTGTTGAGACATAAATCTCCTCGGGTACAAAAGTGGTCCGCATTCGTCTGTAAAACGCAGGTTTGTGTTTTGTGTAGAAAAGTAAATATTTGGCCACATCATAATCAATGGAAAACCATGCGGACCCCCCATATATGTGATCCAGATATTTCGGGATTCCTTTCTTTATTCCCAATTTGTTGAAAAAGATCATTAGTTTCTTGATCCTCTCTTTACCTTTAGGCTGCTTGTAATCGAAAATGTCTGTGAAATAAAAATTCTGTAAGCGATGAAGAGTGTTAGCGTCTAAATTCGGATCAGGCAAATGGGTACAATTCAAAAATCCCTTGGCTTCTGTTTTGTCAAAGAAACTCAGAAATTCTTTGAACGGTTTAATCGGGTAATCCTGTCCGCTCAAAAGATGGTAATATTTGTAGTAGCCAGCCTTAACTGCCTCATTCAAAAGTAAAAGCTCTGTTTTCAGAATAGAGAAACTTCCCCATCTTAAATGGTATTTCTGAAAAACAGCACATACACCGTCTGTGTTTCTTAGTCTAGCCAATTCTGATTTTGTGTATGATGAATTTTTGTCAACATGTATATATATGTCACACTTTCCTTCAAAATATTTTATCAATCTTAGTAATTGACAGAAATCTTTATGGGTAATAATTAATATCGCATGTTTCATGATTGACATTTTTACACAATATCACTGCACTGCGAGATGCGTGACTCAAAATAATTATAGGTTTTTAACACTCCTTGTTTAACGCTGATTTCCGGTCTCCATCCAAGCGTGTTCTCTGCCACACTTATGTCCGGCTTTCTTCTTACAGGGTCATCGCTTGGCAACGGTTTGTGTATGACGCCTGACACAGAGCCGGTGATGTCAATTATTTTCTCCGCAAGTTCCTTGACACTATGTTCTTCCGGATTTCCGAGGTTTACGGGTCCGGTAAAATTATCATCCGTCTTTGTCATCCTCATTATTCCTTCTATGAGGTCTGAGATGTACATGAAACTGCGGGTCTGACTGCCATCGCCATATATCGTGATGTCGTCACCGCTGAGAGCCTGAGTGATGAAGTTTGAAACGACGCGTCCATCATCCTCTGCCATACGTGGACCAT
>CALCEL010000070.1 GCA_937900485.1 uncultured Prevotellaceae bacterium | reverse complement strand
CTGGTAATAAAGAGGTTGGGCATGGATAGGTCGTGTTTAGCGGACAGTAATAAATAAAAAAAGAAGCTCAGCATAATCGCTGAGCTTCTTTATCAGTTGTTAGCTGTATTTCCGAACGAGCGGGTTAATACAGTGTCTATCTTGTCATTTAAGTATGCCGTGAATCCCTGTACTCCGTTAGGATCGAGAGTGGCAAGTTCCTTGAGGTTAATGGCTATGGCCGATTTGTCGAAGTTCAGCTCTCGGCTCTTCACGCTTGTCACTTCCGGTGCGTCGATGATCACCTCTCCGTCTTTGAACTGGAACCTCATGTTGTAGTTGCCGTCAACTTTTATCGGTGCCATGTGCTCCGTTATGCTTATGTAAGCCATGTTGGTTGCTGTGGTGCTGACTGTGACGGACTCGCCGTTCACGTCTTTTCTGATTTTGTCAGCGTTTCCGTATACTTGCGCAAGACTGTTACAGATTTTGTCGCACAGCTCAGTCTTTGTCAGTCCCGGTACCTCGACAACTTTGAACGTGCTGTTGTTTGGACGCTTGATGGTTCCGTCAATGACGGCGAAGTCAGCGGAGCCGTAGCTGACGTTGGCTCCCTTATTCTGGTTGGCGTCATTCGAACTCATCATGTTCGTCAGCTTACCGTCGGTGTAGACTGTAACTTGGGCTGTGGAGTCCTCCACGTAATATATGACAGGCGCAGGCTTTGCTTTAGCCTTCGTCTTTGCCTTTGTTTGTGCCATCATTGTCATAGGTAACAACGCGCACAGCATTACCGTGACATACAACTTTCTCATTTTCTCACTTTCTGTATTTGGCCAGATTGGATGATTATTTCATTCTTCTTATCAATAGCGCAAATATATACATTATTTTTCTTATGTCAAAAAATTATGTTAAGAATGTGATGTGAACATAGTTATGTGTGTGGATTTTTTGTCTCTGACGGTTTTTTTTATCACACGGACCTTTCGCGTAGTTGCTGGTGAGCTTAGTCGAGAACTCCTCTCACGCATGCGGCCTGCATGTTTGTGCCGACAGGCACGATGCCCCTGAACTTGGTGTTCTCATTCTTCTCCTCGAAGTACCACATCACCCATGCGCAGTCTCTGCTGACGCTGAACGTGCTTGAGTACAAGGCGCAGTTGGCGAAGTATGTTGACTCGCTGAATATCTTCTCGTTGAAATAGCATCCGGCCGCAGGTATGAAGATGTGCTTGTCAGCGAGAGTGTATGTTCCCTTTGGCTTGTCTGGTCCGTTCGGCAGTGAGGCTTTTCCTCTGTCATTGCTGTCTTTCGCTTTGTATACGACCAGTCCCTTTGCTCCCGTGCCGTGGTAGTTGTTTGTCCATTTGAGATAGCATTGTTGAGTGAGTTTCTGCATGTCGGTCATTGTCGGCATTCTCCACTTTCCGCCCATGTTGACAGTGGCTGCGTCGTTTTCTGCAGCAAGTGTCATGGTCAGACTGTCCTCCGTGCTTTCCAGTTTCACCTCAGCGGCCTCATCGTCAATTGACGTGATGGCATTCACGCCTCCCCATTTGAAATAGGAACCGTTGTCCGTGGCGTTTGCGGCGCCCACGTTGGCTGTTGCCCATTTCTGTTTGGTAGTGAGACCAAGGTCCACGTAAGCGTGTCCTTTTTCGTAACCATCAGGGTCACATATCTCGACGGTAGCATCCTCCTCAGCCTGTGGGGTGTTGTCGTCGTCTTTTGAGCAAGAGAACAAAACTGTTGCAAGTGTGATGCAGATGTAGAATAGTTTTTTCATAAATCATGTGTTAGTTTTCCGCAAAGATAATAAAAATGAATGTCATCTCTGTTTTCAGCGCATAAAAAAACGGCGGGTCAGCTTGTTTTGACTCGCCGCTGTCACTATGTTGTCTTTGTATTGTCTCTGTCCGGTCAGCTAGTTTTGGACTGACGGGCGTCACTCTTTGTTTTCGGAGAAGCGATTGCCGTGACTGGTTATTGTTCCGCTCTCGTCACCAATCAATGCTGTGGAGTCGTTAGCCTCCGCACTTGTCACGCCTCTACCTTTTGCGTAGTAGTTGTATTGCCATTCGCTGCGTGATGAGTAGCTATAGTAGTTGACGTATGGAGTCCAGTCGTAGAAGTCAGTCATTTTGTACATACGGAACATGGTGTTTGAACCGTTGAAATAGCCGGAGAAGATGTTGTTGGCCAGATGATACTGGGTGATCACCGTGTTCAGATTTGGGTCTGAAGGGTATTCGATGTATATCTTACCATATCGGACCTCCCAGAGGAAGTAGTGATACTCATACTCGTAAGGACCGTAATTGTAGTAATCTACTTGCTTGCCGTAACCGTATGAAGCGTATTCGTGGTCCGGGTAGAATACGATGTCTGTGTCGTAGGAGTCAAACTCGTATATGCGACCAGTGTTTGTTGTGTATGTGTAGTACATACCGAAATTGCCCTGCCATTGTCCTGCCAGAACCATGCTCTTCTCTGTGTCGGAGTCACAAGATGTCAAAATGCTAATAACAACTAAAGACATCAGAAGGCTTATCTTGTGTAGAATTGTTCTCATAATGGTAAGTTTTTTTAAGTTGTTTTAATTGTATATGGCAAATATAACATGTCTGTTTTTTACTCGATGTAGGGATAATCCTAAAAGAAGGGGCGTTTTCCCGAATTGTTGTGGGGATTTGTTCCTTATATTATATAAGGAGTATCGGCAGACGTGAAGTATGGCGACGTGTCTCCGTCTATTTTGTGACGGGACGTATGGTGTATCCCTTGCTCCTGTAGTCGGCTGTTATGTTGATGTCGGCGTATCGGAACTGAAGCACCTTGGCCTTGTATGGCTCATCCTCGTCGATATCGCTTGTCCAGTAGCCGTTGTCCACCGCACTCATGACAATGGATGAGTCGGAGGCGTATCCGGCGGAAGGAATGAAGATGTGCGGTTCAAGCAGAGAGTAGCGTGACGTGAGTTTCAAAGAGTCACGTTCCTCTATTGCTCGACCCTTGTCGGACTCATCCTTGCATTTGAAGACTATGATTCCCGGGTAGCCTGTGTTGTTGTAACTTCTCGTCCACTCAATGACACATTCGTCGATAAGCTCCTGAAAGTCTGAGGCGGAAGGCATGTGCCAATTGCCGCCCCACTTGACTGCCGTAACGTCGTCTGTCTCGTCGATAGACAATGTGTTGTCCACCTTTCCGTATGACTCGTTGTTGTTGTACTTCGTCAGTGAGTTGTATGCTCCGTTACAATATTTGTATGCCTTGAAGTTGAAGTAAGTCTTCTCGTGTGTTATGTATTTGTTGAATTTGTAGTTGGTACTGTTGTCCGGGTCAAGTTCTTGGGCTGTGTACAACTCACCCCATGCGAAATAGCTGCCGTAGAACTTTGCCACGGTAGCGTTGATATTCTGTATGGCCCATTTGTTTCCTGATGTCAGTCCCAGGTCGACATAGGCATGTCCGTTCTCGTATCCGTCTGGTGCCACTACTGGCGCGTCGGTCTCCTCCTTGTCCTCGGAGCACGCCACGGCAACTCCTGCCAGTAATACAGGCAAAATGTAACGATAAATATTCATAAGGCAAATAATAAAACTTTTACTTCGCGAAGATATGATTTTTATCCGACATAGAGTTTATGTCTCGCGCTTATTCTCGCTCTGTCATATCATACATCGTCGCTCATGTCATATCGTCGTGTGGTCAGTCAAGAATCTTAGCTTTCTTAATCTTGACATCTTTGAGTGGACGGTCGTTTCTGTCCGTCTCGACTTTCTGTATCATGTCTACTATGTCCATGCCTTTGACCACCCGCCCAAAAACGGTGTAGCTGCCGTCAAGGTGCGGAGCTCCGCCAATGGTCTTGTATGTCTCTCTCATCTTGTCCGTCAGCTTGGTGGTGCCGTCCGTCCATATGTCGAGACGTTTCTGCGTGTGGTCCAGTTGCTCGTCGTCGTATGTCTTGCCGGTTATGATGGTGAATTGAGTGGATGAGCTTTTCTTCTCCGGGTTTGTCTCGTCACCTTCCCTGGCCGCATTCAGCATGCCGCGCTGATGGAAGTAGAGTGGGGTGCGAAACTCTGCGGGAATCCAGTCCTCTGGCTTCTCGTCGCCGTCACCGAGTAACGTGCCGGACTTGGCTTTCTTGCTTAGTCTGTCACCTGTCTGTATGAGGAAGTTGTTGATTACCCTGTGCCACAGGACGCCATTGTATGTGCCTTTGCGGACTTGCTTTATGAAGTTGTCTCTGTGCAGAGGAGTCTCGTTGAACAACTCTATGATTATCTCACCCATGGTGGTCTTCAGCTCCACTCTCGTGCGTTTGTCGTTTTGTGCCTGCATGCAGAGAGAAAAAAACGCAAGCAGTAAGGTTAGTGTTGTTTTTCTCATTTGATTGATTTAAGTTATACAGTTTGTGTTTTATTATGCTATTATCTGAAAAATCAAACGCAAATATATATTTTTTTCTAAAACATTCGTATTATTTGTGTGAAAAATGTTGCTTTATGTCACAGGTGTACTTTGGAAAAGTTCGATTTTGTAATTTCTGTGTGACTTTTTACCCTATTATGTCGCTCTTTTTGTGTTTCAGGACTTGAAATGTCTTACGTGAGTGGTATATGTATTGACATTGCAGTTTGTGATGCTCCAAATTAGTCATTTGGTCTTGATAAATGTTTTTTTTTCTTGAAAAATTAATTATTTTTAATATTTCCTTTGTGAATGATTTATTTTCTTGTAGATTTGCGCCCGATGAACAAGATCTAAAAAATATTGGCATTATAGCAATTACAAATTATTAGCAGGATTTTTATTAGAAAATTTTCAGAATTGTATTAAGAAGATTTTTTCGGTTAAAAAGAAAATTGTTGTATGAAGTACGTAAAGTTTTTATCAATGGTCATGGCGTCAATGACGGCATGTATTGTATCATCATGTTATGAGTCAAGTTTCGAGTCTATTCCTTTGGATGAGAATTTGAACAAGACAAGTTCAGTTGTCTCTGTAGCGATTGACTCCAATTATGTGAAGATTTCTGACCAGTATAGCTACACAATCAAGGCAAGTTCGTCTGCTAACATCTATGTTAATGGTGCTAAGAAGACACTGGGTGTATCTTTCAGCAGTAAAGAGAAGGAGGGCACTCTCTTGACCATCAAGGCTGTAAGTGCGTCAACAGGTGAGACTATTGAGAAATCAGTTCTTCTTGACTCAAATGGTAAGATTATCACTATCGATTTTACTATGACCGCATCTGCCGGTACTGGTACTTTGGTTGAGAAGGCTGCGGCTACTGCGGCAGAGGAAGGTTCAGTAACAATTACAAACGCTAAGGCAAAGAATCAGACAAAGCAGTATAGTGCAGCAACTACAGCGTCTTTGACACTGACTAAGTCTGCCTTGGACAAGGCTGTGGCTGGTTCCTTGAAGTCAACGGACACTTTGTCCATCTACGTTGTCAACCCTACATCAACAGCAACTAAGCAGAATCTTTCAGATATTGTTGAGGACTTTCCAGTAATGACAGTGAAGACAGGATCTACAGCTGCCAACTTCGGTTCTGAGAGCGCCAACGTCAAGATTGAGAGCGCCAACTTTGAGGAGAATATGACTTTCTTCTGTGAGGAGCTGGGTGATAATAGTGAGGTGACTTTAAGCGACGGAGGTGTGTATGAGTTCTCCACAAGCAAGTTGACAGATTTCACCATCAAGACAAAGGTTAAGGTTGAACTTGTTAAGACAGACACGCTTAAGTCTGAGCTTTACTTCGTCGTGCCGCTCGGAAACAATAAGCTGACTTACGCTACAAAAGCAGGATATGAGTGTACTTATCAGTCTAACGAGTTTATCAACTCTTATCTTGACGCTAAGTTCGGAGCGTTCAGAGAGGATGCCACACGCGATGTGACGATAGTAAACCAGGACCAGAAAGCTCGTGTGCCATACACACTCAAGCAGGTTATGTACACATACAACGTTTATTTTGGTGAGGTTAGAGTTGTTGTCAATGTATACGGAGCGGATTACATCACCGTACATTCATCACAGGCAACTAAATACAACTCAACCACAAATTATTAGTACTTCATACTTCATACATTAAATAAATTCACTGTTGAGGGAGAACAAGCGCAGTCGAGCGTTTGTTCCCCTTTTTTTTACATTAATTCCTTCTCATCCTCTTTGTTTAGTGTGAATATGAATTTAATTACGTCATATCCACCTATACGTCTTACTTTTTCATTAACTTTGCGTAGAGAAACTAATTGTTATAGAATATAAAACAGATATTATGAAAGTCGTTAACATTAGTGAGTGTAACACCATCGTCAACCGATACCTGTCCGAGATACGTGACGTGAATAAGCAGAAAGATAGGATGCGTTTCCGTCAGAATATTGTACGTATAGGACATGTTGAGGCGTATGAGGTAAGTAAATATCTCAGTTATCAAACGAGCAGTGTACAGACTCCTTTGGATATGTGTGACGTGGCTCTGCCGTCAGATGACTTGGTCATCGGCACAGTTTTCCGCGCTGGTCTTCCTTTACACCAGGCTTTTCTCGATGTCTTCGATGAAGCCGGCAACGCCTTTGTCTCCGCATACAGGTATTACCTGGATAAGGAGTGTACTAAGATTGGTGTCAAGATAGAGTATCTCGCCACACCTGTCTTGGACGGAAAGACACTGCTACTGGTTGATCCTATGCTTGCCACGGGTGAGAGTATGGAGCTGGCGTACAAGGCATTTCTCACTAATGGCACGCCGTCTCGTCTTATCATGGCATGTGTTATTGCCAGCGAGCAGGGTGTTAAGCATCTTTGTGAACTCTTCCCGAGTGATGATGTCGTGTTGATCTGTGGAGCTATAGACCCGGTACTTAACGAGCATCAGTATATCGTTCCCGGTTTGGGTGACGCGGGTGACTTGATGTATGGAGAGAAAGCGACGAAGTAAGTTGCTCTTACACTAATCCCTATGACTCTCTCGGTGATTCTCGGCATGAGATGCGCTGAGTCGGCATTTAGATAAAAGAGTCTGCTTCGTTTATGTCATGTCTCCTGTGTGGAGAAGTCTTCATCCCTCAAGAGGCAAAACTTGTCAGGCGTGATGTTTACGGTACACGTGTCTGACAACGATAGCCGTCACTCATAATAATAACAGTCAGAAAACCAGCGTGTCACATTATTTGTGATAAAGATACAATCTGTCTATAGGGCTTTGTATTATCATACCCACCTCATATCCCAACGACTCAGCCGCCTCTGTCAGCTCCTCCTTGTATATCTTGGCTATGCTGCCGGCGAAGTGTACGGTGCGTAGGGTAGGGTTGATGTCGTTGTATGCGTAAATGTTACGTATGAAGAACTGCCGGAAGCAGTCGATGAGGAGAGCATGAATGCTTGGCTCCTCACGATGTCGAGCGCAAAACGGAGATAGGCTGGCAAGGAAGCGGTTAGGCATAGGCTCGCGGTACACCTTTTGAATTATAGTAGCCGCTGTCTCGTGAGTCTCCTCAAGAAACAATTCTTTGATGCCCTCAGTCAACTGTTCCTTGAGGCAGTCGCTGACAAGTCGCTTGCCGATATATCCTCCGCTGCCCTCATCGCCGAGTATGAATCCGAGTGGTGACACGTTACGTTCTATGTCCTTTCCGTTATAGAAGCAGGAGTTGGCTCCTGTTCCGAGAATACCCACGATGCCTGGCTCATGTCCGCACACAGCCCGTGCAGCACCGAGCATGTCGCTACCCACAAATATTTTAGCCTCAGGCAACAGGCTTCTGATGGCGTTCTTCACTGTCTCAGTCTTCTCCGCTGTGCATCCAGCGCCATAAAAAAACACGTCACTGAAATTCATGTCATCAGTGATGTGTGGAGATAGCTCGCCGTGAAGGATGTCAGCTATCTGAGTCTCAGTTTGTTGATACGGGTTGATGCCCTGAGTATGAATGATGATGTTGTCATCGTTGTTAGACACACACCAAGCCGTTTTTGTTGATCCACTATCTGCGATTAGTTTCATCTGATTTTTGTTTATCAACACAAAAGTAACAAAATATAATTGCTTACGACTATAATAATTGCTCATTTTTTGATAATATTGTGCAAGTTGTGTAAAAAAGTGTTTATATTTGCAGTAACTTTAAGTGATATAAGAAAATCATCAGGTTGGTTATTATGAGTAAAGCAGATAATAATTTAGTTATAATGGCGGGAGGAGTAGGAAGCCGATTCTGGCCTATGAGTACTCCTGAGTGTCCAAAGCAGTTTATTGATGTCTTTGGTACGGGGCGTACGTTCCTTCAGATGACCTTCGACCGTTTCAAGGGAGTGGTGGCTCCTGAGAATGTGTGGGTGGTGACCAGTGCCAAGTATTTTGACATTGTCAAGACTCAGTTGCCTGAGGTGCCTGTCGAAAATATTCTCCTTGAGCCATGTCGTAGGAACACCGCTCCGTGTATCGCTTATGTGAGCTGGAGAATCAAGTCTAAGAATCCTAACGCTAATCTTGTAATTACTCCAAGTGACCACCTTGTCACTGACGTCATCGAGTTTCAGCGTGTCATAAACTCAGCGTTGAAGTTTACGGCGGAGACTGACGCCATCGTCACCTTAGGTATGCATCCGACACGTCCCGAGACGGGTTACGGATATATTCAGGCAGACCTTCAGGAGCCTTCATTGGTCAATAAGGAGATTTTCCGCGTCGACTCTTTCCGTGAGAAGCCAGACCTCGCCACGGCGACAGAGTATGTGCGTCAGAATAATTTCTTCTGGAACTCAGGAATATTCATTTGGAGCGTGAAGACCATCGTCAACGCTTTGCGTGTGTACCAGCCTGAGCTGTCATCAATCTTTGAGAATCTCTTGCCAGTTTATGGCACGGACAAGGAGCAGGCTGCCATCGACGAGAAATTCCCTACATGTGAGAATATCTCCATCGACTACGCTGTGATGGAGAAAGCGGACGAGATTTTTGTGTTCCCTGCGGATTTCGGTTGGAGTGACGTCGGAACATGGGGGTCTCTCCACACTATTGCGAAGACAGACAAGGATGGCAATAACGTCATAGGTCCTGACATAAGTCTTTACGAGACAAAGAATTGTGTGGTTCATACCACAGAGGAGCGTAAGGTGGTCATTCAGGGACTTGACAATTATATTGTAGCAGAGAAAGGCAACACGCTTCTTATCTGTCGTCTCGATCAGGAGCAGCGCATCAAAGAGTTCTCGTGTAACTGATCCGTCTGAGTCGTAAGACTTTTTATGGAATGATGATATGGCAAGACACAGGAATCATACCTTAAATATGATTCCTGTGTCTTCTTTATATATAACCATTGTGCTGTTATCGTCTAAATCTCATTGGTCTTTCTCTTATAGTCATTCAGTTTTATCTGATAGCTAGCCTTGGCTTGTGACTCATCATCGTGAGCCTGTCTGTTGAGAGCCTCTGCGTCGAGCAAGTCCGTGATGTGTGTCGTCCCCGCCTTGTATTGCTCCGTCATGATACGCAGGTTCTCCTCTGTCTGTGTGACGGCTGAGCGTGATATCTCATGTTGTTTGTACGCGCGCAATATTTCAGACCATGCGCTCTCTATGTCCACGCACAGACTCTCCCTGATTTCCTCATACTCATCCGCCGAGAGTCTGTTTCAGAGATTTATTAAGATGGTATCTGACACGTCTGTCAGCTTCACCAGTGTGAATGGCTACGCTAAGACCCTGAATGTCATTCCTAAATACTTCTTGTCCGTATGTAAGCGCCTCTCCGGAAAGACAGCAAGTGAGATAATCAATGAGGAGATTATTAAGACTTCAAAGATTATGCTGCGTGATAACACGAAGAGCATCAAACAAATCGCGGATAGTCTGAACTTCGCCAACCAGCCACATTTCGGCACATTCTTTAGGCGACACGTGGGAATGTCATCACAGCAGTACCGTAGTAAATCTTCGGAATGTTTCTATTAATATAATAATAGGTGTATGACTGGCTTACAAGGAATGTGAGACGCTGTTACTCGTCTTTTGGATGAACGTCAGCAATATTGGTTATTATAACAAGGATTTATTTACATGCCATACGTGCACAACTTCATATCTTTGCGCCGTAAATAAAAGTTAAATAGATAGTATGTATATAGAAAAGATTCAGTCACCCGCAGATTTAAGGGTTATGGATATCGCGACACTGAAGGCTGTCGCTAAAGAGACACGTGAGGCTGTGCTTAACCGTGTTAGTAAGCATGGAGGCCATGTCGGACCTAACCTCGGTATTGTTGAGGCTACCGTGGCGTTGCATTTTGTGTTTGACACTCCGAAAGACAAGCTGGTGTTCGATGTTAGTCACCAGTCTTATCCTCATAAGGTCCTGACAGGACGTGCCAATGGCTTTCTCGGAGATGTGAATGACATGGACGCTATCAGCGGTTATTCCTCACCAGCAGAGAGTCCTGTGTATGACAACTTTGAGGTAGGTCATACAAGCACGTCAATATCACTGGCTACGGGTTTGCAGAAAGCACGTGACATCAAGGGGTCTGATGAGAACATCGTCGTTGTAATCGGTGACGGTTCGTTGTCTGGCGGTGAGGCTTTTGAAGGACTCGATGAGGCCAGTGAGTTGGGAACAGGCATCATCATTATCGTTAACGACAACGAGATGAGTATTGCGGAGAATCACGGCGGTATATATAAGAACCTGCGTCTGTTACGTGAGACTAACGGACAGGCGGAGTGTAACTGGTTTAAGTCATGGGGATTTGAGTATAAGTATCTGGAGGACGGCAATGACGTGGAGAAGCTCGTGGAGCTTTTCAGAAGTGTGAAGGGAACTGACAAGCCTACAGTTCTTCATATACATACAGAGAAAGGACACGGATATGCTCCAGCCACAGAGAACAAGGAGCCATGGCATTTCAGTATGCCGTTCGATATGGAGACGGGTAAGAGTCTTGTTGACTTCGGCTCTCATGAGTCTTATGAGCAGCTCTTCAGTGACTGGATGCTCAAGGAGATGAAGGATGACCCAACGCTGATTGCAGTGACTGCCGGCACTCCTATGGCTGCGGGTTTCACTCAACATAAGAGAGAGCAGGCTGGTAAGCAGCATGTCGATGTGGGTATCGCTGAAGAGCAGGCATGTGCCATGATTAGCGGAATGGCGAAGGGTGGTTTGCGTCCTGTATGGACTGTTTACTCAACATTTATCCAGCGCACGTACGACCAGATAGCACAAGACCTGTGCGTGAACTCCAATCCGGCGGTCATCAACGTGGCATGGGGTGGTGTGAACTCCATGAATGACATAACACATATCTGTCTGTTCGACATCCCAATGCTGACGAGCATACCAAATCTCTTGTACCTCGCACCGACATCATGTGAGGAATACTTCGCCATGCTCAAGTGGGCTGTAATACAAGAACAGAAACCTGTGGCGTTACGTATTCCAAGCAATGGCGTCATACACACAGATTCTCCTGTTGACACGGAATACTCTTATGAGCCTAAGTTTAAGGTTATGAGTGAGGGTTCGCAGGTGGCTGTCATCGCTGCCGGCAGTTTCTTCCAGAAAGGAGAGAACGTGGTGAGTCTGCTCAAGGAGAAGGGAGTCAACGCTACTCTTATCAATCCGAGGTACCTCAATGCCGTGGATACTGAGCTGCTGGAGTCTCTCAAGGCATCACATAAGGTAGTTGTTACCTTGGAGGATGGTTGTAAGGACGGAGGATTCGGACAGCGTGTCGCTGACTTCTACTCAGTGTCAGACATGAAAGTTCTTGTGTGTGGAATCAAGAAAGACCTGTATGACCGTTACGACACACAAAAGCTCTTGTCTGATAATAGACTACAGGACGACCAGATAGTCGCTGACGTGTTGAGTATCTTATGATATTATGAAATCGGGTTTGCTGGTTGGCGGATTTATTGTATATTAGCGGTATGTTTTGCCTCAGCAAACCTTTTTAATAATATTGTCTATGAAGGATATTTATTTGGACTCTATACAGCAATTCAATGACCTGCACGGCTTTGAGACTTTACACCCGTTGGTGAGTGTAGCCCGTTTTGACAGTCCGGTGACGATAGAGGAGTGTGACCTGCACTATGGCCTGTATGCGTTGTTCTTGAAGGAGAACAAAGGATGTAATATCTCCTACGGCAGGACGAAATATGATTTTGACGAGATGACTGTCACGTCTTTCGCTCCGGGTCAGGTCGTTCATGTCTCTCCTAATCCGGATGTGGTGTCGCCAAAGTGGACGGCTCTGGTTTTCCATCCTGACTTCCTTGCCCGTACACAGTTGGGCAGGCAAATGTCGCGTTACGAGTTCTTCGGTTATAGCAGTAATGAGGCTCTTCATCTGTCGTCGGCTGAGGTGGAGATTTTCCGAGGCGTGTTGTCCATGATTCAGCAGGAGATGCGCCATGCGATAGACAAGCATACACGTGAGTTGATAATCAGTAATATCGAGCTTCTTCTCAATTACTGTCTGCGTTTCTATGACCGTCAGTTTATCACCCGTGAGGAGATTAACCACTCAGTGGTAAAGAAATTCGAGTCACTCCTGAAAGAGTACATCAGCAAGAAGGCAGAGACAGAGGGCATGCCTACCGTGGCGTATTTCGCTGACAAGTGCTGCTATTCAGTTGGTTACTTTGGAGAGTTGATAAAAACAGAAGTGGGGCGCACGGCGCAAGATTTCATTGCGGAGCATATGATGAACGCCGCCAAAGAATTGTTGTCTGACGACACGATGAACATCACACAGGTCAGTCGGCGATTAGGTTTTGAGTACCCTCAGCATTTCATACGTTTTTTCAAGAGACGTACGGGAAAGACACCAAGTGAGTATCGTTTGGCCATGTGATGTCGACACAATCTTTTGTCAATTAATATTATGACCTTATGTCCAGATTATTTTTTGTTCTTATAACATTCATTACTATGTGTGCAGGATTAAATGCTCAGACCCTGACAAAGCGCCAGATAAATCTCGCTGTGATCGCCAGTCTAGAGGCGCAGGGAGACATGACTCGTCTCAAAGACTCGTTAAAAAAGTGTTTGGATGACGGAGTGACGATAAACGAGATTAAGGAGGCAATGTCTCATTTATATGCTTATACAGGCTTTCCTCGTTCCCTCAATGCGTTAGGAGTCTTGTCAAACGTCCTCGAGGAGAGGAAGTCCAATGGTGTTTATGATGATGAGGGTAAGGCGTGGACACGTCCCGCTGTATGGGATGATGCCTCTTTAGCCCTCAGTCAGGGTACTGATATTCAGACTAAGTTGTCCGGTCGTCCGTATAACTTTGAGTTCTGTCCACAGAATGATTATTACCTCAAGTCACATCTCTTTGGTGACATCTTTGCCGGTGACTTGTTGTCTCCTTCCGACAGGGAGATTGTCACCGTTGCCGCTTTGGCGTCTATGAAAGGTGTCACTCCGCAGTTCGAGGCTCATAAGAGGGGAGCGGTTAACATGGGTAACACCAAGGAGCAGATTGACGAGTTATGCGCATATCTCAGCGCTTATGGTCTGTCGCAGTGTGACAACGCCGCTGACGCTGTGGCTGGCGATTGGCCTAAGGGTGTTCCTAACGTCAACTACGCAAAATATTTTATCGGAGACAGTCACGTCGCCTTGTGCAGCCCTAAGAATCTGAGTGCAGGCGATAAGAATGTGTTTCACGCAAGTAATGTCACATTTGAGCCTGGATGCAGAAACAATTGGCATATCCATCATGGAGCACGACAAATCCTGATTTGTGTGAGTGGACGAGGATGGTATCAGGAATGGGGTAAGGAGCCGATAGCTCTCAAGGCTGGTGATGTCATTGAGATACCAGAGGAAGTTAAACATTGGCACGGAGCACAGGCAGACTCCTGGTTCCAACATGTGGCTACCCATGTCTCAATGGGCGGTGAGGAGTCTAATGAGTGGCTTGAGCCAGTGACTGATGAGTATTACTCAAAACTGAAATAAAGACTTCTTCCTAACAAGTCTTTATCTTATTCTCGTTGTTTCGGCAATTCGCATTAGATAAACAGATTAGCCGTCGTAGTATCTCTGTCTTTATAATTGCAGGAGATTCAACGGCGGCTTTTTCTGTGTCACAGCATAGCGTCATGTGATATGACATCGAGCCTGCGGTAGGATATTTCCGTGTCAGTTATTTATTCTGTGCTGATATGCTTTCCTTAAGAGTGTTGTTCTAACGTTAGATAGATATCTTGAGATTCTCGTTCGCGAGGATAGTGTCAGGGAAGACATGTCTGCATTCTTCCAGCAGTAAGTTCTCGTCTTCATATCGCGCCGAGAAATGTCCAATCATCAGTTGACCGGCGTTTGCCAGCTTAGCCATCTCCGCAGCCTCGACGGTAGTGGAATGGTATGTCTTCTTGCTCAGCACCTTATCTTTCTCCATGAATGTGGACTCATGGTAGAGTAGTGTGACGTCTGTCAGTTGCTCCGCGTTCGATGGTTTGAACATGGTGTCGGAGCAGTAGGCGTAGCTTCTCACCGGATCGGCAGGTGTCGTCATACTCTCGTTAGGTATCACCTCACCGTCAGGCAGCGTGTAGTCCATTCCCGCCTTGATGTTATTGATGTAGCATGTCGGAATGTTATATGCGTTGATCACGTCACGTCGAATATGTCTCATTAATTTCTTCTCTCTGAATAAGAAACCGCAGCAAGGCATACGGTGTTTCAGAGGTATGGTCTCCACTGTGACAGTGCGGTCCTCGTAGATGACTTCACGACTTTTCGTGTCAATCTCATGTAGGTTGACCTTATATGTTAGGTTATTACAAAAGAACGATATCTGTGGCTGGAAGACGTCGATGAGAGGAGCAGGCCCCCATATATCTAAAGTGGCGGTACGTCCGAGTAGTGCGAATGTGGATATCAGTCCTATCAGTCCCAGGCAGTGGTCGCCGTGCAGATGAGAGATGAATATGTTATTGATGCGGTTGAAATGCAGTCGGCTACGACGCAGTTGAGTCTGTACGCCTTCCGCACAGTCAATCATGAACAGTTTCTCTCTGATGTTAACCACCTGAGAGGAACAAAAATGATGCGGAGTCGGCAAAGCCGCTCCGCATCCTAGTATTGTTATTTCGAATTTTTCCAAAATAAACTGTGAGATTATTTCTCCTCCATCTTGCTCTTGAGAGCTGCGAGAGCATCGAGGTCACCAAGAGTAGTAGAAGCAGCGACGTTCTTAATCTGTGGAGTAGCCTCCTTAGCAGAACGAGTCTCCTTAGTTGTGCGGCTTGCCTTCTTAGCTGCCTTAGCCTCAGCGCGAGCCACATCCTCGAAGATACGAGAGTGAGACAAGATGATACGCTTAGCGTCCTTGTTGAACTCGATTACCTTGAACTCAAGAGTCTCGCCGAGCTGTGCCTGTGAGCCGTCCTCCTTAACGAGGTGCTTTGGAGTAGCGAATCCCTCAACACCGCCTTCGAGAGCGATAACAGCGCCTTTGTCAAGAACCTCGATGATCTTACCCTCGTGAACGCTGTCCTGAGTGAATGTGTCCTCGAACTTGTCCCATGGGTTCTCCTCGAGCTGCTTGTGACCGAGAGAGAGACGTCTGTTCTCCTTGTCGATGTCAAGAACCTGAACCTCGATTGGAGCGCCGATCTGTGTGAACTCTGATGGATGCTTAACCTTCTTAGTCCAAGAGAGGTCAGAGATGTGGATGAGTCCGTCAACACCTTCCTCAACCTCAACGAATACACCGAAGTTGGTGAAGTTGCGAACCTTAGCTGTGTGGTTAGAGCCAACAGGATACTTAACTTCGATATTCTCCCATGGATCCTCCTTGAGCTGCTTGATACCGAGAGACATCTTACGCTCCTCACGGTCGAGAGTCAGAATAACTGCCTCTACCTCGTCACCGACCTTCATGAAGTCCTGTGCAGAGTGGAGGTGAGCACTCCAGCTCATCTCGGATACGTGGATGAGGCCCTCAACGCCTGGTGCGATCTCGATGAATGCACCGTAGTCAGCCATAACGACAACCTTACCCTTAACTTTGTCGCCAATCTTGAGGTTAGCGTCAAGAGCATCCCATGGATGTGGAGTGAGCTGCTTGAGACCGAGAGCGATACGCTTCTTCTCATCATCGAAATCGAGGATTACGACGTTAAGCTTCTCATCGAGCTTAACAATCTCATGTGGATCGCTTACACGGCCCCAAGAGAGGTCTGTGATGTGGATGAGACCGTCAACACCACCGAGGTCGATGAATACACCGTATGAAGTGATGTTCTTGACAGTACCCTCGAGGATCTGGCCCTTCTCGAGCTTAGAGATAATCTCCTTCTTCTGCTGCTCCAGCTCAGCCTCGATGAGAGCCTTGTGGCTGACAACGACATTTCTGAACTCCTGGTTAATCTTAACGATTTTGAACTCCATTGTCTTACCAACGAATGTGTCGTAGTCGCGGATTGGCTTAACGTCAATCTGTGAGCCTGGAAGGAATGCCTCAGTACCGAATACGTCAACAATCATACCACCCTTAGTACGACACTTAACGAATCCCTTAACAATCTCGTTGTTGTCAAGAGCTGCGTTAACGCGATCCCAAGAACGAGCCTGACGAGCCTTCTTGTGAGAAAGAACGAGTTGTCCCTTCTTGTCCTCCTGACTCTCGATGTACACCTCTACAGTGTCACCTACCTTCAGGTCTGAGTTGTAACGGAACTCATTGCGAGCAATGATACCGTCGCTCTTGTAACCAATGTTAACGACAACCTCACGGTCGTTGATGTTTGTAACAACACCGTCGATAACCTCATTGTCATTAACGTTGTTTAAAGTTGACTCATAAGCCTTTGCCTGTGCTTCTTTGTCGCTTGCTACGACACCGTCATTCTCGAATGAATCCCAATCGAAGTCTGCAAGTGGCTGAATGTTTTTGTTTG
>CALCEL010000069.1 GCA_937900485.1 uncultured Prevotellaceae bacterium | reverse complement strand
CGTCCGTGCCTATCTTGGCAGCGTCGAAAGATATCGTCTGCGCCTTGAACGTGTGTCCCTCAGTCGCTGTCACGGCAAAGCGCACGCAATGTCCAGACGTCTTCGCTGTCACACGTGTCGTCGGCACGAACGCCGTCATAGACGGAGAATAAGTCACAGGCGAATATCCGGTATCAGCGTTTGACCCCGTTATTGTAGATGTCGAGCCTATACACGTTCCCAACGTCAGTCCACCATTTATCTGTTCTGTATACGAGTCATCTCCTGTGATAACAGTTGACGACAGATTATTCATATCAGACAATTCCCATTTCACGCTAACCTGTTGGGCAGACAGCGTCATGGAGCACATTGTCATCACTAAAAGAAATATATTTTTCATAACATAAGGTGTTTTATTTCAATTTATTCACATGGCGTGACGCGTGACCAAGCCTGGCTTACAGCCACGGTTTCCGTCCGCGTCTAAGACGTATAGAATATAGCAAAAAGATGTGTAAGCATGATTATACTCACGTGGTCTCACCGCATCTTCTTCATGAACCATTTCCTCGCCACCGGTAAGAACAGTTCATGTCCCTTTTCGTTCAGATGAGCCTTGTCGTCCACTCCCTGAAAATAATTCCTTCGGAAATTCCTGTCACGCACTTGTATGACACATCTTTTGTCGTAATTATACAGTACTGGAACGTCATACTCCTTGCAGACCGACCTTATTGTCTCGCACACCTTGCGGAAACCCGGACGATCCACGTACCACGGAGTGACGTATCCAATCTTCGCCTTAGGGCATATCTCCCGTATTCCGGAGATAAGGAACCTGAGAGAGTCGGTGAACATATCCAGGGAGTCTTTATTCTCGCGGACCTTGTCGGCATCGTTATGTCCCGCAATTATCAGCACATAATCCGACTCCGGGTCAATAGCCACGTAACGTTTCCACATGGCAGGTCCGAAATTATATTTTCCGTCCCTTGTCCGGTCGAAAGCCACACACGAACCATTACGTCCGTAGTTTTTGTACACGAGCCCCATCTCGTCCGCCAGTTTATAATGCCATGTCTCCTCCTTCGGGCGTCTGTGGTTCGCCACGTACGAGTCGCCGATGACACTCATCACCTGAGCGTCGGCAAGTAACGCCGATGCGCAGAGAAACAAGAACAACACAATCCTTCTCATATCATGACAGACT
>CALCEL010000068.1 GCA_937900485.1 uncultured Prevotellaceae bacterium | reverse complement strand
CTCATTATGCTGATAATAATTCGGAGTCAGCATGAATGAGTCGTTGGTGGCGGCAGAGGTGAACTGTACGTCACATGGCACACCCTCATTGGCATGTATGACCGAATGGACTTTTATGCCGCCTTTCTTCCTGCCTGTCTTGGGATGCCGTCCAACACCTTTGAAAATGGCATTGGAGAAAAGTGAAATAGTGGTGGAATCAATGATTCTCAGGCGCTTTATCCACTCCTCACAGCCATTTCTTCGGCTGTCCGACGAAAGCTTGTCCTTGTTGCAGTCATACAAGTCGCGGTAAACACCCTCGAAGAACTTTTCCGACCGTCTGGCATTGGCATCAGAGAGTGTACTGCGCTTGGGGACCTTTTCTATGCCGATATGATGCAATTTCCTGACCTCGGCTGTCATTGCCGCCTCTATCTCACGCAAAGAGTCGAAACGCATGATTACTGCGAAGAGCATGGTAAGCAGGTGAGTGTACCCGTCAAAGCTCTTAACATACTTCTCGCCACCGTTTTTGCGGCTCATTTCAATGATTTTATCACGGTCAAGCGATCTTATTAGCTGACCATACACCGGCTGTCCGAAAAAATGTGTACTTTTGCCCATGGTTATGTTTGTTTTCTTGTCAACTACAAAGATAACTAAAAAGGGCTGACACCAATACAAAGTGCCAGCCCTAATTTTTTGATGGAGCTTTAATGTTTAGCGGACAGTAATAATTGATAATCTTAAAACAAGGCGTTAAAAAATCTCAGGTCTCTTTTTTGAAATTCTTAGGTTAGGTTGTAGTCTATATACAGGTCTGAGAATTTAAAAATCCTAACCTGAACTTTTCAACGTCCTAACCTAAGATTTTCAGACGCCGAATAAGCCACAGGAAAAAACAGAAAAGCATTTTTTCGATGACAGACATCAACGGAAAAAGAGGAGTTTCGGACAGCAAAAAAAAACGGTCGGAATAGGAGATTTGGTAACATAAGACAATGGTCTTCCAATGAGTTACACCCTTTGTATTGTCAAACATTCTTATAGTCGACAGAGAGGCAGGGCTTGCGAGAACATGACACTGTCGGAGTGTCAGTCAGACAAAAAAATGGCATTAGCTATTCATCGCCATAACGACTCACGCAGTATGGTCTGAACGATGCCTCTCGTCAGCAGATAAGCGTCGAAAGCCGCCCATAAGGCATGGTTACCACAAAAAGACGAAAGGGAGTAATATACGATGAGAAACACACAGACGCCGGTCATCATGGATATCAGCATCTGACGCGTGGCAGTGGCTCCTATATATATGCCATCCCAGATGAAAGCCGCCATGCCGCACAACGGTATGAGCAAGACCCACACACGGTAATGCTCCGACATGTCTATCACGTCACACTCGTTTGTCAGCAGAGCCACAATGAATCTCTCCGACACGGCATAAGCTATGGTGAAGAGCACGAGCATGACACATCCCCATCGGAACAGACGCCACACCACATCATCGTAAGCCACTCTGTTACGCGAGCCTATAGACTTACCCGCTATAGCCTCACCGGCAAAAGCGAAGCCGTCCATGATATAAGAGTATAAAGTGAAGAACTGCAGCAGCAATGTGTTGACAGCCAGAACCGTATCGCCTCGTCCGGCACCTGCGGAGACAAAAAACAGATGCACCACCACCAGGCACAGCGTACGCAGGAATATATCCCTGTTGACGTTGAGGTAACCCATCAGCGACTTTCTGTTCCACACCGGCACACACTTCGGGGAGAGACACGACAGCAGACTGACGGAGAGATACATCCTCAGCCTTCTCATGTAATATATGCGGAACGAAATGACAGCGACGGCGAGTCCAACATACTGAGCAATGACAGTACCCGCAGCCACACCCTCAATCTTCATGTGGAGGACGACGACGAGGAAGAGGCTGACAACGATGTTACACACGTTTTGCACGATGGCCACCAACATCGGAATCCTGGAGTTCTGCATGCCAATATACCAACCAGTCATGGCAAACAAGGCGAGAGCGGCAGGAGCGCCATAGACACACACGGAGAAATACCTTGTCGCCAGCGTGGTGACGGACGGTGATGAGGAGATGAAGAAGAAGGCGCACTCACGTATAGGCCACTGTAGCGACACGATGATGACTGAGGCGAGCAGTGACACGCCTATTGAGCGCATCAGCACATACGTCACCTCCGCCAAGTCTCGTCTTCCGAACGCCTGAGCTGTCATGCCGCTCGTTCCCATACGCAGGAAAGCGAAGAGCCAATAGATGATATTGAAGAGCATACCTCCCACCGCTATGGCTCCCACGTAAACCTCAGAGCCGAGATGACCAGTGATGCCCACGTCGACAAGTCCAAGCAGCGGAACAGTGATGTTCGACACGATGCTCGGAATAGTGATGTTTAGTATCTGTCTGTCACGAATATTCATCTCGCAAAAAAGTCACTGACGACAAGCGCCCCTGTTACCTCTTACCCACCAGTGCGGCATAGCGTGTGCGCATCAGTCTGTCATAAAGAACATATAACAACACGTAGACAATTATCGCGGAGAAAAATCCCGCTATGGAGTCAATGCAATAGTGAGCCTTGA
The DNA here is from genome assembly GCA_937900485.1 of uncultured Prevotellaceae bacterium. Taxonomy (GTDB): domain Bacteria; phylum Bacteroidota; class Bacteroidia; order Bacteroidales; family Bacteroidaceae; genus Minthosoma. Next base: position 58,853 of record CALCEL010000068.1, on the reverse strand, counting down.
TATAAACCGTTCCGCAACACAGAAGCAGGTAAACAGGTAATACGCAATAAAAGGACAGTCTGTCGCCAGTCCTGTAGAGCAGTATCATCGTGACGGTGCTCATGCCGACATGACTGCTCGGGAATGCCGCCGTCGGACGCTCACCAATCTCCTGAGCTCCCACCACGAGGTTAGAGAACAGGCCTCGTATGTCGAGCGAGAGACACTCAGTGTTGTACCTGAAGTAGTCTGCCACGTCGGGAAAGACACCAGTCTGGGCGCATTGCTCTCCCACTGCCTTGAAATAATATTGCGGTCCAGCCACCGGTAGCCACTCGTAGATAATGTAATAGACAAAGAAGGAGCCCATGAAGATGAATCCGGCTTTGTCTGCCTTGTCGTATATCTTCACGAGGTAGTACATTATCGTGTACGCCATCATGTAGTAATACAGGTAATATCCCATGCAGAACGCCTCACACCAGAAGTCAGACGACACAGCCTTGCTGAACTCCAGCGCCGGCTGATATCCGAACATCTTATGGTCTATCATGGCGAAGATATGATCCTTGTATGGCAAGTGGCAACAAAAGTCATACGTCTCAGGATACCATGAGATAAGGAACAACATCATCAGCGCCACACGAAGCAGACGCAACACCCTCATCGGGAATCTGTCGTATATCATCTTCATCGCCATGATGACAGCCGCCACAGTCAGACGTGTGATAACCATTTCTGAACGGTTGTTCATGTCATCCCAATAGAAAATCAGTAGCACCGTGGTGTACAACATATACAGTATTGTCAGTATCTCTATACTCCACAACCCCGGCTCATGGTTTCTCTTAAAATAATCATCAATCATTTCTTTCTCGTTGAAGTAACTCTACTACGCATAACTCTTTATAACCATTTCTCTTTCTTGTACCACTCGATGGTCTCTTTGACACCTCTCTCGAGATTCCACTCAGGGACATAGCCAAGCTCCTTTATCATCGGTGTTATGTCACACTGCCAGTTGCGCTGTTTGAGTATATTGAACTTGTCCATGTTCAAAGCGTTCATCTTACCTGTGAGACGTGAGAAGAAGCCGGACACGTAGCACACCAGTCCGAGGAACCAGACCGGAAACGTGACATGTATGACGCGCTTGACACCCAGCTCACGCTGAATCAAGTCACTGAAAGCCCTGCTGTTGTACACGAAGCCGTCACTCACGCTATACACCTTGCCACAGACATCCTTGCCCACGGCAGCCAGTATTGCGTTGACGAGGTCACGCACATAGACGAAGGTAATCTCCTGCGGCTGAAAGCCCACGGCGGAGTCGAAGTGTCCCTTGATGCTCTGAGCCATGAGGAAGTAATCCTTCTCCCTCGGACCATACACACCCGTCGGACGGAACACCGTATAGTTGATGCCACTCTCCGCCAAGTATCTCTCGCTCATTACCTTACTCTTTCCATACGCTGTGTTAGGCACCGGTACGTCATCCGACATTATCGGCTCATAGACAGAGTCCTTGACCGTATATGTGTCAACAAAAGACTGGTCAGCCTTAACGGCGTCGTCAACCTTGATGGAATGCTTTGTTACCATGTCGTCACGACATGGACCGAGCACACTCAGGCTGCTAATGTATATGAACTGCTCAGGCAACATGTCAAGCTGCTTGAGAGACTCGACGAAGTTACGGGTACATTGATAGTTATGTTTGTAAAAGTCATCACTGTTGAGACACTTGGTGGCGCCACCGGCATGTACGATGACATCCCATTTCCCGTTTGACGACTTATAGTCTGACAACTGAGTCAGCAGACGGTCCTTGTCGGACAAGTCCAGGACCACGAAACGGAGTCGGCTGTCCATGAGATACTTTCTGCTGGAGTGGGCACGCATACCCGCACATACATCCATACTGCGGTTGAGAGCCTCCTCACAGAGAAAACTGCCGATGAATCCGCTGGCCCCGGTAATCAGTATATTCATAATTCTTATTTTTTTTGCGAAGATACGACAAAATCCCGATTTTATGACTATTTAACAGAAAGTAAGTGGCAGGTGTCAACGAAATGTGTTACATTTATTGGAATTTACAAAGAGATATCATCTATGGGAAAGAAAAAAGGGACTACAAAGTCTAAAATTGACAAGAAAGAGCTGAGAGGTATAATGACCGCGTTCCTGTCAAACAATCAGAACGAGACATACACTCTCAAAAAGTTCTTCAGCTTGCTGAAGCTGACAAGTCATCCGCTGAAGATGCTGTGCGTTGACATTCTCAATGAGATGCTGGAAAGTGGCTACATCACAAAAAACATAGACGGTGAGTTCTCATACAACTCAACGGATAACGTCATGGAGGGCACATTCAACCGTACCGCGGGAGGAAGAAATTTCGTTGACACCGACGACGGACAAGGTATTGCCATATACGACGAGGACACGTTGCACGCTCTTCCGGGAGACAGGGTCGAGGTGTCACTCTTCGCCAAGAAAAAGGGAAGTAACAAGCTGAGAGGCAACATTATAAGGATTGTGAAGAGAAGCGACAAGCTATGGGTCGGCACCTTACAGGTGCAAGATGACAAGGCTTATCTGCTCACACCTAACACAAGCTTGCTTCATGACATCTCCATACCTGCCGACAAACGGAAAAAAGCCAAGAACAATGACAAAGTCACAGTACGCGTCACTGACTGGCCGATGAACGTACGTAACCCGCAGGGTGAGGTGGTTGACATTCTCGGAAAGACAGGAGAGAACAACACTGAGATGCACGCCATTCTCGCTGAGTACGGACTGCCATACTCCTACCCCACTGAGGTGGAGGCAGCTGCCGACAAGATATCTCCGGAGATTACCAACGAGGAGATATCCAAACGCGAAGACTTCCGTGACACTCTCACATTCACCATCGACCCTCGCGACGCCAAGGACTTCGACGACGCCATATCCATCAAGAAGCTGAGAGACGGCGTATGGGAGGTCGGCGTTCACATCGCCGATGTCAGCCACTACGTGCAGGAAGGGTCAGTGATAGACCAGGAGGCACAGAAGAGAGCCACGTCCATCTACCTCGTCGACAGGACCATACCGATGCTGCCGGAACGTCTGTGCAACTTCATATGCTCTCTCCGCCCGAACGAGGAGAAGCTCACATACTCAGCGGTGTTCGAGCTGAACGACAACGCCGAGGTTCTCAACTACAGAATAAAACACACTGTCATCAAGAGTGACAGACGATTCACATACGAGGAGGTGCAGGCGCTGCTCGAGAAACATAACGAGGCTACGGAGTGTGAGCTGATAGTGGCGGGAAAAGAGAAGCCGACGGAACCAGTGCCGGCACAGGAGGTGTCCGCCGACACTGTACAGCCTGAGGCGGAGACTTATGCCGAGGAGCTGATCACACTGAACAGGCTGGCGAAGAAACTCAGAGAGGCGAGATTCAAGAAGGGAGCCATCAACTTCGACCGTGAGGAAGTACGGTTTGAAATTGACGAGAAGGGCAAGCCTACTGACGTGTACTTCAAGAGGTCGAAAGACGCAAATAAGCTGGTCGAGGAATTCATGCTCCTGGCAAACAGAATAGTGGCGGAAAGCGTGGGCAAAGTGAAAAAGGGAGGAACAGCTAAGGTGTTGCCATACCGTATACACGACCTGCCAGACCCTAACAAACTGGACAACCTCGCTTCACTGGCGGCAAGACTGGGTCACACCCTACGCACTCAGGGCAGCAGGGAGGAGATAGCAAAAAGCCTCAACAAATTTCTCGCGGAGATGAAAGGCGACAAGGCTGAGGACCTCGTAGAGAACGTCAGCATGAGAGCTATGCAGAAGGCGCGCTACTCCACTCACAACATAGGACATTACGGACTGGCGTTCGACTATTACACTCACTTCACGTCACCTATCAGACGCTACCCTGACACCATGGTGCACAGGCTGCTCACACGATATGAGAACGGCGGGGAGAGTGCCAGCCAGAAGAAGTACGAGACTCTATGTGAACACAGCAGCAGCATGGAACAGCTGGCCGCGGCAGCCGAACGCTCCAGCATCAAATATAAACAAGTGGAGTTCATGTCCGACAAACTGGGACAGGAGTTCAACGCCAAGATTAGCGGAGTGACCGAATATGGTATATACGCTGAGGTGGACGAGTATAAGTGTGAGGGATTCATTGCAGTACGTTTCCTCGGCAACGAGGCATTCGACTACGACGACCGTAACTTCAGGCTTGTCGGACGACAGACACGACACACCTTCACCCTCGGCGACGCGTTACGTATCAAGGTGGCGGCTGCTAACCTTTACCGTAAACAACTGGATTACGAGCTTGTGGAGAAACTGTCACCAGATGCAAAGGACACATACTCATTCAAGAACACATTCAAGAGCACCAAGGACAAAAAGAGTAAAAGAAAAGGAAAAAAGGCTAAATCAAATAAAAAGAAGTGAAATAAATCGTATATTTGCGTTTTGTAAGTGTCTGAAAGGCTTTACAAAACGCAAATTAGCGCATCGGACACGCCATCGGCTGACGTCCGGCGCACAGCATAATAGCAGTATGAACAACAGACTGGATGAAGAAAGACCCTTCATTCTGGTCTTTTAACCATGTAACTATTAATTAAACAATTAAAATAATCATCAAACCTAATGAAGACTTACAAAATTGTGAACAACCTTTTAGGTTGGATCATTTTTGCGGTTGCGGCATTCACGTATTGCTCAACAATTGAGCCTACGGCCAGCTTCTGGGATTGTCCGGAGTTCATATCCACCGCCGCCAAGATGGAGGTGGGACATCCGCCTGGCGCACCGTTTTTCATGCTCGTTGGCAATCTTTTCAGTCAGTTTGCCAGTGATCCAAGCCAGATAGCTAAGATGGTGAACACCATGTCAGCTTTACTCTCGGCAGGTTGTATCCTATTTCTTTTCTGGAGTGTAACACATCTCGCCAAGAAGCTGATATGCGACAATGACGAAGACATGTCAACAGGCAAGCTCATCGCTATCATGGCTTCAGGCATCGCCGGCTCTCTAATCTACACATGGAGCGACACGTTCTGGTTCTCCGCCGTGGAGGGTGAGGTGTACGCGTTCTCAAGTTTCTTCACCGCTCTCGTGTTCTGGCTTATCCTCAAGTGGGAGGACAACGCTGACGACCCGACGGCTGACCGCTGGATCGTCTTCATAGCCTACCTCGTAGGACTGAGCATCGGAGTGCACCTGCTGAACCTCCTCTGTATCCCGGCAATAGTACTCGTGTACTACTACAAGATGGCTAAGAACCCAACAGGAAAAGGCTCTCTCGCAGTGCTCGGACTGTCAGGCGTGATCGTGGCGGCAGTGCTCTACGGAGTGGTGCCTGGTATCGTGAAGATAGGAGGATGGTTTGAGCTGCTGTTTGTCAACACTCTCGGCATGCCATTCAACACAGGCCTGTACCTGTACCTTATACTTCTTGTCTCTTGCCTGGCATGGGCTCTCTATGTGACCACTCAGGCAAAGAGCCGCAAGCAGATGAACATAGCATTCCTGGCATGTACAGCTCTTCTCGGTATTCCTTTCTACGGACACGGTGTGTCATGCGTCATAGTGGGACTAGTGATACTCGGTGCCTTAGCATACCTTATCTTCTATAGGAAAAAGGTGTCAGCGAGAATACTGAACACTTGTATCCTCTGTATGACTCTCATGACCATCGGCTATTCGTCATACGCCATCATCGTGATACGCTCTACCGCTAACCCGCCAATGGACCAGAACTCTCCGGAGGATGTGTTCACACTGGGCGAGTACCTCGGACGTGAGCAGTATGGAAACCGCCCTCTGTTCTGGGGACAGACTTATGCGTCACAGCCTGAGGTAATCATCAACAGCAACGGTGACCTTGTATACAACACAAGCAAGGGCGCACCGGTATACCAGCGTAAGGACAAGGAGTCAGAGAACGAGAAGGATGAGTACGTGAAAATCAGAGAGAAGATCGAGCTCATCTACCCTATGAACCAGTGTATGATTTTCCCGCGTATATACGATGAGGACCACAAAGCCAACTATGAGCAGTGGCTGGGTGGCGTCACCGGAAGGACGGTGGATTACACTATACCTTCTGTAGGTAACAGAAAGATTACAGTGCCGACACAGTTGGACAACATACGTTTCTTCTTCTCATACCAGCTCAACTTCATGTACTGGCGTTACTTCATGTGGAATTTCGCAGGAAGACAAAACGACAAACAGGGACTGGGAGAGCTTGAGCATGGTAACTGGATTACAGGTATCTCATTCATCGACAACATGATGCTTGGCGACCAGAGTCTGTTACCGTCTGAGCTGAAAGAGAATAAGGGACATAACGTGTTCTTCTGTCTGCCACTGATACTCGGTCTGATAGGATTCTTCTGGCAGGCCTTCGGACGCGGACAGAAAGGGATACAGCAGTTCTGGGTGGTGTTCTTCCTGTTCTTCATGACAGGTATAGCCATCGTGCTGTATCTTAACCAGACACCATCTCAGCCACGCGAGCGTGATTACGCCTACGCAGGATCGTTCTATGCTTTCTCTATGTGGTGCGGACTCGGAATCACAGCCATCTACACATGGCTGGAGAATCTCCTTGGTGAGAAGACCGGCAAACGCTCGGCATCCGTCGCAGCCTCTCTGCTGTCACTCATACCAGCCATAGCCGTCCCAGTACAGATGGTCACTCAGACTTGGGATGACCACGACCGTTCAGGACGTTACGTATGCCGTGACTTCGGTCTGAACTATCTGGAGACAATACCGCATGACGGTGTGATATTCACCAATGGTGACAACGATACCTTCCCATTGTGGTACAACGAGGACACAGAGGGCAACCGTACCGATGTACGTGTCTGCAACCTCTCTTACCTGCAGACAGACTGGTACATCGACCAGATGAAACGACCAGCGTTCGAGGGTGAGGGAATGTCAAGCCCACTGCCAATAACATGGAACCGTCTCCAGTACACTTCAGGAAAGCATGAGATGATTGACGTCAACCCAACCGTTGACCTGAACACAGGACCAGTACAGATAAAGGATTTTATCTCTAATATCTATAAGGAGGACTCTGTCTCCGCAGCCAAGATATGGGGTAAGGAGCCTTTCGAGTTGACAAACGCCATCAAGAAGTTCGTACTCAAGGAGGACATACCGGAAGAGTTTCATGAGCTTATCGATGAACTGCCTGCATGTCTTCCATCTGACACATTGTATATAAATGTGGACAAAGACGCAGTGAGACGTTCCGGCATGAAAATCTTCAACGACTCCATACCAGACAAGATGGTGATAAGCCTGAGCGGACAGACACGAATCACTAAGAGTTTCATGATGCTTCTTGAGATGTTAGGACAGAGTAACTTCTCTCGTCCGATGTATATGTCTACAACGGTGGGAGCAAGTAACTACGGCAACCTGTACAAACACTTCATCCTTGAGGGTCTGGCATGGAGATTCACTCCATACACGTTCGATAAAAACAGCCCGTACATGGACAGCGAAGTGGACACAGAGAAGCAGTATGACAACATGATGAACAAGTTCCACTACGGCAATCTCAGCCAGCCAGGTCTTTACATCGATGAGACCACTGAGCGTATGTGCTTCACGCACAGACGTTGGTTCGCCGCATTGGCTAACAGCCTCATGCAGGAAGGTAAGCTCGACTCTGCACTCAAGGTCGTGGACCGCTGCGAGAAAGAGATACCATCATACAATGTCGGTCATAACGCCAACGCAGGCTCACTCGACATCGCCGGTGTATACATGGCATGTGACAAACCAGACAAAGCGTCCGTGATAATGGATCAGCTGGAGAAACGCAGCGTAGAGTACGCCATCTGGTATCTGTCAATGCCAGAGAGCCGTTTCAAGTCAGTATATCGTGAATGTAACCACGAGCTGAGCATCTTATATAGCATTCAGAAGACATATGATGTCGTCGGCAAGAAAGGCGGCAAATACGATTTCTGTGCTAAGAAAGCAGACAAGATTGACAAAGAGCTCAACACTCTTTATCAGAGTTTTGCGGCTAAGTGCGCCAGCGCTGGTATACAGCCACAATAAACCTAACACTCCACTTCCGTCTCTCATCTGTTGAGCCGGGAGTGGAGTCTTTTATTCAAAGAAATGTTTATAGAGCAACCAAGCAAGTGGTTACGGTGGCTATACCCTGGCGCTACATGGCGTATGGACAAGAACGATAAGTCAGTGTACCTGACATTCGATGACGGTCCGATACCTGAGTCGACGCCATGGCTGATTGAGACACTCGACAAGTATGGCATCAAGGCAACGTTCTTCATGGTTGGAGACAACGTGCGGAAATACCCTGAGCTGTTCGAGCTCATCAAGTCGCATGGACACAGACTGGGCAACCACACCTTCAATCACATAGGAGGTTTGAAAGTATGGAGTTGGCAGTATCTATGGAATGCCAACAAAGCTGACAAACTCATCCACACCAACCTGTTCCGTCCGCCGCACGGTTGGATGAAGCCGTTGCAGTATTTTCGTCTTCAGCGACACTACAGGGTAATCATGTGGGACGTGGTCACGAGAGACTACTCGAGACTGCTCACAGCCGACGACGTGTTCGACAACGTGCGCCGATACACACGCAATGGTTCCATCATCACCTTTCACGACTCACTGAAAAGCATCGACAAGCTGAAGACCGCCTTGCCTCAGTCCATAGAATGGCTCATCGAGCAAGGATATGAGTTCAAGGTTTTCGATGACGACCCAAAACAAAAAAGAACACCAGATGAGTAAGGTCACCGACACACTGTCAAGCATGATAAAAGCCGAGGCAAGACGTCTCGGCTTTTCTGCTGTCGGGATGTCAAAAGCAGCACCGGTAGACAGTGACACGGCAGAGGCCTATCGTCAATGGATAGAGAATGGCAAACATGCGGACATGGACTACCTACGCAACAACCTCGACAAGAGACTGAATCCGCTGTTGCTGATGCCGGATGCCAAGACCATCATATCACTGGCGATGAACTATTACCCAGAGAGACGTCTTTCTGACGACCAGTATCAGTTTGCCTACTACGCTTACGGCAAGGACTACCACGACGTGATAAAAGACAAGCTACGTTTGCTGATAACAACGATAACAGAGAGGATAAACGAGGAGAGAGAGACAGACACTCCGCCACAATTCAAGATGTGTGTCGACACGGTGCCCATGCTCGACAGATACTGGGCAACGAAGGCCGGACTGGGTTGGATAGGCAAGAACACCAACCTCATCATACCTCACTCAGGGTCATTCTTCTTCCTAGCTGAGATTATCACAGACCTGGAGATGGACTATGACAGTCCTATCGAATCCAGATGCGGCAAATGCGAGAGATGCGTCACGGCATGTCCGGGCAAGGCTCTCACTCCGTACTGCCTTGACGCCAATAAATGCCTGAGCTACCTGACCATAGAGAACAGAGGACCGATAAACATCGATGGCGATGAGGGGATGATGCCGACAGACGACATACATTATATATATGGATGTGACAGATGCCAGCTCGCTTGTCCATACAACAGATTCGCAGAACCAACAACGATAACAGAGTTCTTTCCTTCTGACGAGTTTCTCGACATGAGAGACGACGACTGGGACAGTCTGACACAAGAACAGTATCGGACCATCTTCAAAGGCTCCGCCGTGAAGAGAGCAAAATACGACGGGCTGAGGAGAAACATCGAGTTTATAACGAAAAGAAAGAAAGGAAAGGGTTGACGTATACTGCGCTGTCAGACCTAACAAGAGACACAAAGAGAAAAGATGACGTACATTGTGCTGTCAGACTGAACAAATAATAATACAAGGAAAAACATAAGGCGAGATGAGAAACAGACCTACACCAACTTACTTAATACTAATATGTGCCGCGCTCACCCTTTTGTCATCGTGTGTTAGCCGCATTCCCAAGGATGTCACACACACACACAGTGAAGCGCCGATATATCCTGACTACAAAGACATTACCATACCGGTAAACATCGCCCCGCTCAACTTCCTGTTGAGAGAGAACACGGAAGACATCTGCGTCTATGTAGATGACGATATGATATATCAAGGGTCAGGAAACGAGGTGACCTTCGACGAGGGAGAATGGAGAGACATGCTGAACAGCAGCACCGGCAAGAGACTCAGAGTCAGGATTGTCGTCAAGTCAGCAGGCAAGTGGAAGGAGTACGATGCCTTCACGTGGGAAGTGTCTGCCGACCGTGTGGACCCTTATATCACCTATCGTCTCATAGAACCGGACTACGAGGTGTTTAACGAGTTAGTGCTTCAGGAGAGATGTGTGGAGTCCTTCGACACCAGAAACTTCTGTGACCATAACGTCATAGGAAACAAATGCATGAATTGTCACGTCTACTCCAATCAGAGTCCAGACACTTCGATGTTCTACGTAAGAGGAAAAGACGGTGGTGCCATACTCAACACTGCAGGTCAGCTTCGCAAGCTGGACATCAAAAAAGAAGGAATGGTTAGCAGCAGCGTCTACTACTCATTCTCTCCCAACGGACGCTTTCTGGTCTTCTCCGCCAATGAGATCATACCCGCTTTTCACTCGTCAGCCAGCAAGCGCATGGAAGTCTTTGACAGCAAGAGTGACGTATACATAGCAGACCTGAGAGACAACAGCATCAAGACATGTCCTATGCTATGTGAAGACACCATCAATGAGACATTCCCCACCTTCTCACCTGACGGTAAATACGTGTATTACTGCACCGCTCCGTCCATAGACTCGTTGCCAGACCTGCGGAAACAGAGATACAGTTTGTGCAGGATAGCTTTTGACGAACATGACGGTACACTCGGGGAAAGTGTGGACACGATATACAACTCGAGGACTCAAGGCAAGAGTGTCTGTCATCCGAGATTCAGTCCTGACGGTGCGTACATTGTATATACCGTGGCTGACTACGGCACGTTCCCGATATGGCACCGTGAGTCAGACCTTCAGATGATGGACATGAGGACAGGAGAGACAAAAGACATGAACATTGTCAACTCAGACATGTCAGACACCTACCACAGCTGGTCATCGAACAGCCGTTGGCTCGTCTTTGCGTCAAAGAGAGATGATGGTCTGTATGGTAAGGCATACTACACACACGTCGACAAAGACGGAGAGTGTAGTAAGCCTTTTGTCCTGCCACAGAAATATCCAACGTACTATGACAACACGCTGAAATCCTTCAACGCTCCGGAACAAGGTAAGGGCAAGCTGCCATTCAGCGTCAACGACGTGAAGAGAGTCTTATCCTCTGCTCCGATAAGATTCCGTTAGAGACCTTTCTCTTCTCCATCTCCACCTTACGCTTAGTGAAATCCGGCACGTTATAACTATACATCATACGCTCATAAAAATGTCTTGGATTACGTTGAGGAAGGAGGAAAGGCTTAGTCGCCATGCCGTCCTCGCCGATGGAGGAGAGATAGAGTCGTGTGTACAGTCCGTCCTCGCGACGTGACGAGAACACGAACCATCGGCTGTTATCACTCCAGTTATGATAAGACTCCGTGTCGTCACTGTTCACCTCATCCATCTTTCTCCAAGAGCCGTCAGACAGGTTTAGCAGACACAAGTCCGCCTCGTGATGCCATATAGGAAAAGTGCCATAGTCGGCGACAGTGAACATGATATACCTGCCATCGTACGACGGCTTAGGGAAAGCTATGCTGATGCTATCCCTCTCGGCGTCGATTAGCGTGTCGACGACAGAGCCGTATGACGCATGTGACACATCGAAGTCCATTGCCATCAGTCCGTATCTCACATCACGCGTGCCCGTCGGGAAGTCACGTTGTTTTGCTGAACAGAAAAAAAGTCTGCTTCCGTCAGCCGAGAAACACGGATAAGTCTCGTTATAGTCCTCACGCATGACAAGAGGAGACAACAACAGAGTGTTACTCTCCGTATCCAGTATCTGAAGATCACTGTCATAATCGAACACCTCGACACGTGACGGGTCAGACACATGAAAAGCCTGACGCGTGTTATTAGTGGAGAACGCCACGAAACGTCCGTCCTTATGCCAATAAGGGTAGACGCACAGTCCCAGCGTTTCACTCGTCTTCGTATCCAGCAGCATCGTGTTACCCTTCTTATGCAACACCGTGGCTCCCTGCCCCCCTCTCACGTGAAACAGGTAATTATCCGGATTAGTTTTATTACTTGTATGGCAATTGACACAGTTGCCAGGTATTCTCTCGTTCGACAATATCTCATACTCGTCGAAGGAGCTCAGGTCACGTTGATAAAGTCCCATCTGGCTATACACCTCATATCCCGGAGCCACCCTTCTGTACGTCAGTCCCCACTCCTCCAGGTCATGCTGGCTGACATACATATCGAACTCCTTATATCGAAACCACTTGCCGTTTCTCTCCACACACACTGAGAACACAATCTTGCCACCTTTATTTAGCGACAGCAAGTCACGCCACTCATCGACGTCAAAATCCGCCGTCGTGCCGTTAGAATGTATCTTTCCTCCCCTCTCCCCTTTGACCGTCACATCCATGCAGTCGAAATCCGTGTCTGTCAGGTCAAAATCCATCGGTGCGATATCTGAAGGTATGGTAACACCGATATAATCAGGAAAGATCGACGGGAACTCCTCCACGTCCACCGCGTTCTCCACATGGTGTTCGCACGACATCAGCGTCGCAAGAGCCAAAGAAAGCATAAAGCGTCTCATCATAGAAAAAGTCATCTCGAAAAATATATTACCACTCGTCATCATGCGAGACGGGTGAGCATGTTACACAAACATCAGAAATCACTCACTGCCCCACTCCTTATATTATTGACGAAGTCGAGGTACATCATATACTTCTGTCGGTTACCCTCCAGCTGTGGAAGGAAGAGCAGATACTGTACAGCAAGGTTATTATCCTTATTAGACATCACCAGCTGCCCCATAATCTTATCTATCTCCTGTTCGCTGAAGAAGAAGTCGTTTCTCAGCCTCATCTTTCTCAGGTATCCGTACTCAGGATGCTTCTCCACCGCCATCTCATTTCCCACGAGCGAGAGAGTCCTTTTTGCCCACGTGCTGTAGAACATTGTCTTCTCCAGCAGTCTCAGGTATCTTCTCGCCACCACATAGTCACCGTTTATGATGTTAGTCTCCGCCAACCGTTTCACCACACGTACACTCTTGTTATTATCCGGTATAGCCTCCATAGCCTCGAAGTCGAGTCTCTGTGCCGTGTTGATTAGTCCGAGATGGTAGTATATCTCCGCCGTCATGATGGAATACTCAAAATTCTTGTTGAACGCTGGAAATGCGCCTTGCCATCCGTTCTGGAAGAACTGTCCTCCCCTCTCCGTCAGTTGTCCTCTCATGGCGAGCGCCAGATTGAGAGTTGCCACGGTGAGCGGTGCGTGAGGCTGCTCCTTCTCCGCTTCTCTGATGATAGAGTCCCAGCGCATTGACCTCATAAGATAGTCACTTCGTAAGACATCATACCTTGACTTCTGAAAAGCCGACGGGTAGACTCCAGCTGTCAATAGCGCAGCCGCAACACACATACACAGTGATATCACGAGAGAACGCTTACCCTTATCATCCGGCACAGGCAGTAGACGAGTCACAACAGGAGTGACCGACGTCAACGTCATGACGGCGTAGAGCGATGTCGGCAACTCGTTTATCACGAGACTGTAACCTATGCCATAGAAGAGACGATAGACAGGACACGGGACGAAAGGTGCGACACATATCACACACACCACTGAATAGAACAGAGCCAGCAGGGCTAGCACCACTGAGCGGCGACTCGTCAGCTCCGTCAATGACACGTACAAGACAAAGACAAAGAACGATGGGCCTGCAGCCATGAAGAGCAGCGGTGTGAGTATGATGAGGTAAGAGACACAACATCTCAGGTCCTTCCCACGCGGATAACCCACCATGGCAACGAGGGCGAACAACAGAGACACCGCAAACATGAAACGTACGTTCATGTCACCCATAGACATCCACAGAGCCAGCGAAGGCAAGAGTGTGAGAGCATACCAGAAACACGACTCGTCTCTCCTTCTCGACAGCACGCCCACGGCATAGTGTACTGCGAGAAGAAGCATGCTGATGACAAAAGCTCCGGCATACACATTATTATAAAACTGCACAAGAAACTCACTGACATACCTTGCCAATCCGCCAGGATGACAAATCCTCTCGGTAAAATACTCATGGTCGAACAAAAACATCTGCAGCTGTTCCTGATATGCCATAGCGTGCGGATAGCGTAACGCCCAGAAACACCAGGAGCACACCGTCAGCAGAACCATGACGACGACAACCATCCATCTCTTCTCTTTTCCCATTTCCCTATCTTATTATTTAGCGTTGAGCACAAGGAACAGTCAGTCTGTCACCTGACCGTCACCCTCGTCCTGTGGTCATCCATAATCTCTTTTCCTATCTGTCTGGCATTCATGCGGACCTTGTCCTTAGTGAAGTCCGGGCAGTTGTATGAGTCAAGCGACTCACGATAATGCTTCAGCGGATTCTTTTGCGGCAGAATAAAAGGCTTGGTAACCTTACCCTCATCATCCACGCAGGCTATGTACGCGTTGTTATACATACCGTCCTCCCTTCTGCTTGAGAACACGAACCAGTGGCTGTCGGAGCTCCAGTTGTGGAAGCTGTCTGAGTCATCACTGTTCACCTCATCCAGACGCCGTGTCTGTCCAGTCCTCAGGTCCATCAGCCATAAGTCAGCCTCAGTGTGATTGACAGGGAAGTTACCGAAGTCCGTGACGTTATACATCAGCCATCGTCCGTCGTACGACGGCCTTGCGTAGGTGAAGCTCTTTCCCTGCTCATCAGCGGAGAGAATCGTGTCCACCGTCTCTCCGAATGTGGCGTTAGTTTCATCAAAAGCTATCCTGCACATGCTGTATCTCACCTTGTCGTAGTCGACAGGCAGGTCATGGGGTGCGGCGGATGAGAAGAACACCGTCTTGCCGTCGGCGGAGAAGACAGGGTATGTCTCCCAGTCGTCCGTCTGCAGCAGCGGGCAGAGCACCAGCTCATCAGTCTCGGTGTCCAGCACCAGCACGTCACTCATGGTATCAAACACCTCGATACGTCTGTCCTTTCCCACGAAGAAACACTGATGAATACTATTTATTGAAGACACGATATATCGTCCGTCAGGATGCCAGTAGCTGTATCCGCAATTAGCTTTTGTACTGTCCGTCTTAGTGTTCAGCAGCTTATGAGCGCCACCGTTTTCCACCAGCGTGCCTCCCTTGCCGCCTCTCATGTGCAGCAGGTACTGCGTGGCGCTGCATCTGTTAGCTGTGTGACAGTTCATACACTGTCCCGGGACAGCAGTCTCCGACAATATAGCACTCTCATCGAATGAGTGTATGTCACGCTGGTAAATACCTATGTCACCACCCGACTCATATCCCGGCGCTATACGTCTGTACGTCAGTCCGTAGTCATCAAGGGGATAAGAACTGACATACATGGTGAAGTCATCGTATTTTCTCCATTTGCCGTCAGAGTAGACACATACGGAGAACACAATCGCTCCTCCCTTGTTACGTCGTGTGAGCTCATGCCACTCGTCGACGTCGAAGTCAGCGTACTCACCCTGCACATGCAGCTCACCTCCCTTACTACCTCTCGCCACCACGTCGACACACTCGGTGACATATCCCGACTCGTCGTCCAGGATATTGAAGTTCATTGGTGCGATATCCACAGGCACCGTCACACCTATATAGTCAGGCCATATAGGCGGAGTGCAGTTCATAGACTGCGGGTTCACCACGTCCCTCACACATGAGGCGAGTGACATAATGACACACAAGAGCGATATGATTCTTTTATTGGCTTTCATAATAGCAATAATCTGTAAGAGTCAACGAGCGTTGTCAGCCTGTGAGTTACTATTCATCATCCTGATGACATATCTGCCGTAGGGTGAGGCCTTCATGTCCTGCTCACGTCCCATACATCTCGCGGCGTCCTGATAGACATAAGGCATGACGGTATATCCCCCATACTGGCGCGTCAACGGCAGGTAATACTTAAAAGCCTTGGCGTCGCCATTCAGCAATAGCTGCGCCATGAAATACTCAAGCGCCATACGGTTGTCCGTGTCATTTTTGAAGAGTATGGCGAACATCTTGTCTATCTCTCCATAGCTGTAGAGAAAATCCTCTTTGTAACGTCTCTTCCTCATCTTTCCCCACACCGGATGTGCGTCTATCCACTGCTCACGTCCGAGGTATGTCCTCGCCTCTTTAGCCCATGCGGCATAGAAAAGGCTCTTCTCCAGTATATCCAGATATTTCCTCGCCACCTTATACTTGCCGTTCACTATGCAGCACTCGGCGACCCGTTGTGTGAGACGTCCGCTTATCTTTCCGTCAAGTATGCTTTCCTGCAGGTCGAACGCGTAACGCATACACTCGTTCACCATACCGAGTCTGTAAAACACCTCCATGGTAGGGATGTCAGACATGAAGTCACGGTACATAGGCATCACCAGGGCGTCCTTACCACTCTGGTAGTATGAGAACATACGGTTCGTCAGCTGTCCCGTCATGGAGAGAGACAGGTTGACGCACACGGAGCTGAAAGACGTGTTGACCTGATAACGGTCCGCTCTCGCTATCACCTCACTCCATCTCTCATTACGTATAAGGTAGTCCTGACGTATCAGCTCATACTTATCCTTGTCATAACCATAATAGTCAGCGCATACGGCAAGCGCTGCGGCTGTCAGTGACATCGCCAGTGACAAGTATCTGTCATCCAGTCTCCTCAGCAACGCTGACGCAGCATACACGAGCACGACCACAGAGGGTATGACAAACTGCAGGACAGGATACACCCGCGGTCCTCTATAGTATGTCGTCCCGTACATCACGCTCTCCATGTCCCACTGTGTCAGCACGTATCTGGCGGACAACAGCTGCACCGTCAATGTCAGCACACACAGCAGCGGCATGTGAAGTCTCTTGCCATCCACACAGCGCAGCCCGGTGTATAACCACACCATCGGGCCAGCGAGCCAATAGACACACGGCACGACCAGCAAGTCAGCCCAGGCAGGCAGTCTCCGGAGGAGGAGATAGGAAGCCGACGTCAGAAGCATCGACATGACGTAGCTGAAGAGAACATTCTCATCGCCCTGATGCCATATCAACAGGGCGACGACACAAAGTGACATCAAGCAACACGCCAAGCCGTGACGCCCGTGACGTAGCCTCAACACCTTGACTATGGTGAGGTACAAGACACCGGTCATCGCGGCTGCCATGGCGGCGCCAACCCATTCCAGGCGGTAGAACTGCACCACGAACTCACTAAGATAGTCAGCCACACCTCCCACATGCGTCACATCCGACACAAAATAATCCCATGTCCATAAGAACAGCTGGTATTGTTCATGAAAGGATAACGCCTGCGGATAACGTAGATACCAGAAAAGGAAGACCGACAATGTGACGAAGGCTGACGCCACATAGTCAACATACCTTATAATAGTGTTTCTCATATATCTGGTTAATGACACATAAATACTCATAACGGTCGCGCGGACAGCATATGGCTGTCCATGATCACGGTAACTCACACTCACGTACGGTGCCGTCAGGCATGCGACGTTTGTAGTGAGTAGGGAACATCGTGCTCAGGAAGTCCTTGAGAGGTCCTTCAGACAGCTCTGCCGCCATCGTCCTCGTACGGTTCTTATACACCGTGTGTATGCTGTCAGCTCTCATCTTCACGCTGTTAGCCGTCGCCGTGTCACCCGTGACTGCCGCCTTACGTGAGATCCTCATCAGCTCCCGGTACTGCATGTTATGTACCTCAGTGACACGTTTCCAACTGTCCAGGGCGTCATTATTCACTGTTCCCTTGACACTGCTGACAGAGTCGATGGTGACATATATGTCACCAGGCTCCTCCACGACGAGCAAGTCCTGCAATCCATACCGGAAATGCCAGTCCATACGTATTATCGCCATCATATTCTTTCTCGTCGTCATCTCAAACTTACGGTCCTTGACCATACATGAGTCGACTCCCACACTGTCTCGTATAGACTTGTCCAGCGCTATCATGTAGATGTATTTACCTTCGTAGCTGTCATTAGGCATAACACCATGCACACGACACTCAGTGTCACGTCCGCAGCCGGACAGCATCACCGTCAGTGATAACAAAAAGAGGATACTTATCTTTTTCATGTCTTAGTTTATTGGTTAGTCACGCGAAGATATACATTATTACGCTAATTACATAGAAAGACATCTGAAAAAATCTCTCTTCGGGACCTGACGTCACAAAAAAATCCTGACCGGTAGTAATACTCCGGCCAGGATATATAACGTCGCGCTCATCACCTCGTCACGACGGGTCAGTTGAGCTCGTCATCCATCACTAAACTGTCGCCAGACACCTTCTCCACCTTCTCCACCTTCTCGTCAGCGTCAGACACGTTGATAGGCACCTGCTTCTTGATGCTCTGGTCGAGCGAGATGAGCGTCTCTGTGGAATCCACGCCGTGGATGCCTTGTATCTTTCTGTTGAGCAGGTCCATCAGCTGCTCATTGTCTCGAGCGAACAACTTGACAAGCATTGAGTAAGGGCCTGTTGTGTAATGACACTCCACAATCTCAGGTATCCTCTTCAGTTCCTCAACAACCTGCGCATACATCGAGCCTTTCTCAAGCTTTATACCAACATACGTGCAAGTCTTATATCCGAGGCTCTTCGGGTTAACATGATAACCTGAGCCAATGATGACGTTCATGTCAATAAGTCTCTGCACACGTTGGTGTATGGCAGCTCTGGACACACCGCAAACAGCAGCCACGTCCTTAAAAGGTATTCGAGCATTGCAGGAAATGATTTCCATTATCTGCTTGTCGAGTTTATCAATCTTTTCCATGTCGTACTTATATTATTATCTCTTTGCAAGCAAATATACAATTTTTCTTTATATTATGAAACTTATCAAATGAAAAAAGTAGCCAAAGAAAAAAGTCTCACGTGAAAGTGATTGTCATGGTAACGGTCAATGATGACACTTACAAATCATCCGTTTACGCACCATGACATAAAGTGGCACGTCACTGACTTGTCATCATGCTGGATGAAAAACGCTTACTCAACACAAGCAGACAATAAGAATATAAAACAATTGAGGACACAACTAACGCCAAGAGAAGTACATAAACCGAATAATTAAAATTAAAACAGAGGATGTTTCAAGTTTGAGCATCCTCATAATTTTTGTACTATGTCTCTATTGTTGTAAGAGAGCAACATCAATCTACAAACTTATTATACGCTCAGACGCCTCCATTATAAATAGCTATACTCATGGTTAATTATAGGTCACAAAAGTATAACTTCATTTTCTATTACGCAAAAGAATCAGTAAAGAAATGTCATCAATATGGAATACAAATGTCACTCTATCCACTTTTCCATTATTCGCCCCACATAGGAAATACACTTATAAGCATATGACCAGATTTCCTATCCGCATCTATATTTTATACAGTCCTAAACTCCTCTTTTTCCGTTGATGTCTGTCAGCAGATAAATGGCTTCAGAAGATTTACCATAGCTTATTCGTGCTCTGAAAATCTCAGGTTAGGACGATGAAAAGTTCAGGTTAGGATTTTGAAATTCTCAAACCTGTTTGTAGTATATATCCTAACCTAAGAATTTCAAACAAAAGACATTAGTTATTTGACTATCTTGTTTTAAGAATATCAATAAGTTAACATATATTAAGTCAAAAATAAGCACAGGAAATTTGGTTACACTCCAAATTGTCCGTTATTCCCCTCATGTCACATCTCATTCTCATGGTGATGTCGCTTACACACAGCATCTGAGTGCGGCACATCAGCCACATTAAAGTCACAATGATGGGGCATCGCAGCGTCCATGGTGACACCCGTCATGCAGAAATTACATGGCATGCACAAAAAAAAACGAAGACAGAACAGTTTGTCAGCTATATTGCGGCAACTTACATTCCATGGGATGGCACAAAAAAGCAAGGACAGAACAGTCTATCCTTGCTTCCCGTATATCCAAGAGTTATCGTCTTACTTCTTCTGGATCTTAGCCTTTGCCTTGTTTTTATTCTCGTCCATCTTAGCGTTTTTCTCCGCGAGCTTAGTAGCAGTCTCATTCTCAAGAAGCTCTACGGTAAAGATCAGAGCGGAATAAGGCTTGATTTCCTTTCCCTGCTCACGGTCGCCATAAGCGAGCTGATAAGGTATGTAGAGTTCCCACTTACTACCTATATTCATGAGCATGAGTGCCTCAGTCCATCCCTTGATGACCTGGTTAGCCTGGAAAGACGCCGGCTGCTTACGCTTGTAAGAAGAGTCGAAGACAGTGCCATCAATGAGTCGTCCCTCATAGTTGACCTTCACCCTGTCAGCTCTCATGACCTTAGCCGCGTTCTTGTCACCCTCAGTCAAGATCTTATACTGCAGTCCGCTTGGCAAAGTGACCACTCCCTCTTTCTTCTTGTTGTCCTCGAGGAACTTCTCTCCCGCGCGTCTGTTCGGTCCGTACAAAGTCTCCTTATTGTCCGCCTGTCTCTTAGTGAGCTTATCCTGGAACAAAGACGCCGCCTCATCGACAGACATCTTGTTAGTCTCTGTCAGTCCCTGCATCAGTCCCACAGCGACGATCTTAGTGTCGAGTGTCTTCTCAGGTGTCACTGCGAACCAGTCCTTAGACAAGCTGTTAGTCATCTGCTCGACCTGACCGCCAAGGCTCACTCCAGACTCATAGGCATGGTCCTCATGATTTGACGGGTCGGCAGAGGCGCGATACATGACGCCCTCAACGAACTTGCTGATGTAGTTAGTGTCGACGTTGAGCTGTCCGACGACATACTGCTTGAGTCCTCTTGAGTTAGTGATACCGAAGATATAAGCGAGTGAGTCATCTTCAGTGTTAAGCGCCGGAGTGACCAGCTCACAAGCAGAGGCTGTAGTCTTACCTTCCTTCTGAGCCTTGATAAAATCCTTGAGGTCAGCGGCTTGTTTCTCCTTGAAAGCCTTGAGGTCAGCGGCCTGTTTTGCCTTCACGGCCTTGATACTGTCTTTCACTGACATCTGCGCCATCATTGTGGTAGATGAGAGAGCAATGAGAGAAAACAATAATATTTTTTTCATTTCGTTCAATACTTTATTATTTCGACGAATCCGAAAACCAAATGACTTGGATTTCGGATTCGCTATCATTTATATATGTCCTGTGCGCGCAGCGCACAAGAGCAGACATTATCACTTCAGTGTCTCGATAGTGAAGATAAGAGTTGAGAAAGGCTTAATCTTACCCATGTTCTGAGAGCCGTAAGCCTGATCGTAAGGGATGACAACCTCCCACTTTGAACCTGCAGGCATGATCTTGAGCACCTCTACCCATCCTGGGATGACACGTGGCACGCGCATGTCGACCTCGAACGGAGTGTTACGCTCGTAAGAAGAGTCGAACACCGTACCGTCGATAAGCTTACCCTCGTAGTTCACCTTAACCTTAGAAGTGTCTGTTGGCACCGCACCGTCACCAGCCACGAGCACCTTATACTGTACACCGCTTGGCAGTGTGATCACGCCTTCCTTCTTCTTGTTCTCGCTGAGATACTTCTCGCCGGCAGCCTTGTTCTCACCGAACTGCTTTTCCATGTTAGCCTCCTTGATAGGCTCGATCTTCTGCTGGAACTGGTTGTAAGCCTCCTCAGCGCTCAGAGACGCCGTACCCTTGATTCCGTCGATGAGACCAGCGAGGAGATTATTCACGTTAACGGTCTTTGTTGAGTCGCCGGCGTAAATCTCGTTTGAGAGACCTTTAGCCATCTGCTGAACTTGCTTACCAACCTCGAGACCCTTCATGTAAGCCTCCTTCTTAGGATTGCTCTCATTGACAGCACCTTCCTTCAGACCCTTGATAAACTCATCAACATAAGCAGAGTCAACACCGAGCTGCATAGACATATACTGTTTGAGTCCCTGTGCCTGAGCGACACCAAGATCGTAAACGATAGAGTCTACATCCTCTTTCAAATCCGCTGACACACCTTTGTTACAGCTGGTAAACGCAGTAGCAGCCAAGACAACGGCCGCCATCATAATGTTTTTTTTCATTTTTGATTTATTTTCTTTTTATAATTTGTTTTCATCCAAAACTTTGCAAAGTTACACTTTTATTCATTAGTACCTCTTTTGAGTAAAGAAAATATATGCTAAAAAAAATTAAAAACGGTTTTTCACGAGACGTACTCTATTGCCTGCGAGCGATTCCAACAGTCCTTTTGACTCCAAATCGAAAATCAGCAGGCTGATGGCGCTGTACGGCAGTCCTGTCTCACTGACAATGGTGTTGACAGGCTTGTCCTCCACCCCGCTCAACGAGCATATGACCTTCTTGGCGTCGTCGGAGAGTCCGTAGACGTCCATGTCGGGCACTCCGTCGAACAGTCCGAGCTGCTTAGCTTTCTGTCCCTTCGCCTTAACGTCCCATCCCATGAGGCTCACGAAATCGGATGCGCTCTCAATCATCGCCGCCTTGTTGCTGGCAATAAGACTGTTACAGCCTCTGCTCATGTCATCGCTCACCCTTCCCGGAAAGGCAAACACGTCACGGTCATAGCCGCACGCCATCTCAGCGGTTATCAGCGAGCCACCTTTCCTTCCGCTCTCTATCACCACACAAGCGTCGGACACTCCCGCCACGATTCTGTTTCTTCTGACGAAATTGAAACGGTCGATGGGTGTGCGTGACACATGCTCAGTGAGCAGGCCGCCATGACTTATCATCTCCGTGGCGACAGTCCTGTGTGACGCCGGATAAATCATGTCCAGTCCATGTGCGAGGATGCCCACCGTGTCAACACCTGAGCTGAGGGACTGACGATGAGCACAGACATCGATGCCGTACGCCAGCCCGCTGACCACCAACACTCCGGGCACGGCCTCACCCAACTCCCTCACGAAGGTCTCACACAGGTACCTGCCATATGGTGTACACCGACGGGTACCGACGACACACACCACCTTCCTGTCGTTGAAGTCGGCGTTGCCATAGTAGTACAACACGAGGGGAGCGTCGGCACAGTTGAGCAACCTACGAGGATAGGCTGCGTCACTCGAGCATAACGCGCGGATGTTCTTCTCCTCGATGAACGCCACCTCTCGCTTAGCCCTCTCCACCGCATCATCGACGTTTCTCATCGACTCGATGAGCCTGTGTGTGGCGTCAGGGATGACATCACGTATGTTGTTTCTGTTCTCAAACACGGCAGTGGCGGAACCGAATCGTTCCAGCAGCATCTTGGCCGTGACCACCCCGATATTCTTAATGAGGGTGAGGGCAATGGTACAGGTTAACTCTCGCATCTCGTATTCAGGTCATTGATTTATCATTCAAAAAATGGGGCGAAGGTGTCGTCCAGTTCTTTGCAGTCCGACAGGCGTCCGTTGACCAGGCACACGCTGTCCACCTCAGAGCGGACACACAACTTCATATCCGGCAATCGGTATATGTCCTGAAGGAACACATACTTTATGCCATCCTTCTTGACACGTATCTTGGTCACATACTCGTCACCGCTTTTCAAAGGTACCTTGAACTGCATGGTCAGACGCGCCACCACGGCGTCCGTACCCTGGTCATGAAGTTTTGCGAAACTGACGTTGTTGGCGAGCAGAAACTCATGACGCGCATGCTCAAGATAGTGCTGATAGTTGGCGTTGTTGACTATTCCCTGAAGGTCGCACTCATAGTCGCGCACCTTGTCTTTTAACTCGAATATATAATTTACCATCTGATTATTACGGATTGGCGAGGCAGTGCTTCGCATGTGACAAAAAAAATAAGTCTCCGCTCTTAAGAACCGTGAGGCAAACACACCAATTCAGGGTCTGCGAAGACATACAGATGCAAAGTTAAGACAAATTAGCTAATTATAAAGGTGTAATGAATATTTTTTTCTAACTTTGCACTCTAATTTACAATCACATCACCACACTGTCACGGCGACGGAGACAGACGAGTCAGCCAGCTCACCCGGGTGTTTTTTTGTCTGTCGGGCGACAGCCTTGCTGAGTATTGGTATGAAGGGAGGCAAGAAGCGGTGTCACACACCTCATGACGGGGTAACGTCAACAGTAAATTTCACAATAAAACATATAAAGAAAAGAATGGATAAACTAAGTTATGCTCTTGGTCTTGGAATAGGTCAGCAGTTAAAACAGATGGGTCTGAAAGACTCACTTAAGATTGAGGATTTCTCACAGTCAATAATGGACGTACTGTCCGACGCTCAGCTGAAGATGACACACACTGAGGGACAGGCTATGCTGAATGACTTCTTCAAGAAACTTGAGGAGCAGCAGAGAGCCGTAGCAGAAGAAGCCGGCAAGGCTGCTAAGGAGGAAGGCAAGAAGTTCCTCGACGAGAACGGCAAGAAGCCAGGCGTCGTAACGACAGCCAGCGGTCTCCAGTATGAGGTGCTCACAGAGGGTACCGGCAAGAAGCCTAAAGCCACAGACAAGGTACGTTGCCACTACGAGGGCAGACTGATTGACGGCACAGTGTTCGACTCATCATATAAGCGTAACGAGCCGGCTGACTTCGGACTTCAGCAGGTCATAGCAGGATGGACAGAGGGCGTACAGCTCATGTCTGAGGGTTCTAAGTACCGTTTCTACATTCCTCACCTCCTTGGTTACGGAGAGGGAGGAGCAGGCGAGCTCATCCCACCATTCTCTACTCTCGTCTTTGATGTCGAACTTATAAAAGTCTTATAAACAATGACTATAGAAGAGAAAATCATTAAGGGAGTACAGGAGGCGGTGAAGTCTCTGTACAACATCGAGGCGGACGACTCACAGGTTCAGCTGCAGAAGACCAAGGCTGAGTTTGAGGGTCATCTCACCGTCGTGGTGTTCCCATTCGTCAAAGCGGCACGCAAGAAGCCTGAGCAGGTGGGCGAGGAGATCGGTCTTTACCTCCAGAACAACGCCGCCGACGTGGTAGCTAAGTATAACGTGGTTAAGGGATTCCTCAACATCGTTGTCAGCGACGCTCAGTGGATACAGCTGCTGAACGACATCAACGCCGACGACAAGTTCGGCTTCAAGCCTGTGACGGAACAGTCACCGCTGGTGATGATTGAGTACAGCTCACCTAACACGAACAAGCCTCTGCATCTCGGACATGTCAGAAATAACCTGCTCGGCTCAGCTCTGGCGCGCATCGTGGAGGCTAACGGCAACAAGGTGGTTAAGACTAACATCGTCAACGACAGAGGTATACACATCTGCAAGTCCATGCTCGCATGGCTGAAATACGGCAACGGCGAGACGCCTGAGAGCTCCGGCAAGAAGGGTGACCATCTCATCGGCGACTACTATGTGGCTTTCGACAAGCACTACAAGGCGGAGTGCGACGAGCTGGCTAAGAAGTACGTCAGCGAGGGTATGAGTGAGGATGAGGCGAAGGAGAAAGCTAAACAAGAGGCTCCTCTCATCAAAGAAGCTCACGAGATGCTCGTGAAATGGGAAAACAATGACCCTGAGGTCAGGGCTTTGTGGCGTAAGATGAACGAATGGGTTTACGCCGGCTTCGACGAGACATATAAGATGATGGGAGTAAGCTTTGACAAGATCTACTATGAGTCAGAGACTTACCTCGAGGGTAAGGAAAAGGTGATGGAAGGTCTTGAGAAGGGATTCTTCTACCGCCGCGAGGATAACTCCGTATGGGCTAACCTCGAGGCTGAGGGTCTCGACGAGAAGCTGCTGCTACGTTCCGACGGCACGTCAGTGTACATGACACAGGACATCGGCACGGCTAAGCTGCGCTTCCA
Source organism: uncultured Prevotellaceae bacterium (assembly GCA_937900485.1). GTDB lineage: Bacteria > Bacteroidota > Bacteroidia > Bacteroidales > Bacteroidaceae > Minthosoma. Next base: position 32,917 of record CALCEL010000068.1, on the reverse strand, counting down.
AGACTACCCTATCGACAAGATGATATACGTTGTCGGCAACGAGCAGAACTACCACTTCCAGGTTTTGTCAATACTGCTCGACAAACTCGGATTCAAGTGGGGTAAGGACCTCGTACACTTCTCCTACGGAATGGTGGAGCTCCCTAACGGCAAGATGAAGTCAAGAGAGGGCACAGTGGTGGACGCCGACGACCTCATGGCCTCTATGATCAACGATGCATACACGGCCAGCGCCGACAAGCTGAAGAAAGCGGACATGTCGGAGGAAGACGCTAAGGAAGTGGCGAGAAAAGTGGGACTCGGCGCTTTGAAGTATTTCATCCTGAAGGTGGACGCCCGCAAGAATATGCTGTTCAACCCTGAGGAGAGTATCGACTTCAACGGTAACACAGGACCATTCATCCAGTACACTTACGCGAGAATACAGAGTATCATGCGTAAGGCCGCTGAGCAGAACATCGTCATCCCTGACAGCCTGTCACCAAACACGGAGATATCTGTCAAGGAGACGGAGCTGATCCAGAAACTCAACGCCTTCACGGCCGCCGTACGTCAGGCTGGCACCGACTACAGCCCTTCAGGTATCTGTAACTACTGCTATGAGCTGACAAAGGAATTCAATCAGTTCTACCACGACTTCACTATTCTCGGTGAGACGGATGTTAACAAGAAGCTGTTCAGACTGACGCTCGCCAAGACCGTAGCAAAGGTAGTCAGCCTGGGTATGGGTCTTCTCGGTATCGAGATGCCTGAGAGGATGTGATATGCCTAAACAGAAGTTTTACGTCGTATGGGACGGCGTCGATGATGGTGTGTACACCAGCTGGGAAGCGTGTAAGGAAGCCGTGCATGGATATTCCTACGCTAAGTATAAGGCCTTCAGCACCGAGAACGAGGCTGAGGCGGCTTATGCCATGGGATATGAGAAATGGAAGGAGCAAGAACGAGACAAGGCTCCCGACAACATGGCAGGCGTCTCGTCGGACAAACGACGAGAGGCAACACAGGACAACACACCGGACAAAACGGCAATACCTGCCTACACGCTACCTGAGGAGGCAATAAAAGACTCTCTGGTGGTGGACGCAGCATGCAGCGGCAACCCAGGTATGATGGAATACAGAGGGTTGTACCTGCGAACCGGCAAGGAGTTGTTTCATTTCGGACCGGTCTACGGCACCAACAACATCGGCGAGTTCCTCGCAATAGTACACGGATTGGCTCTTCTGAACAAACATGGACTTACAGACGCTCCCATCTATTCTGACAGCGTGAACGCTCAGCTCTGGGTGAGGAAGAGGAAGTGTAAGACCAAGCTTGAGAGGAACGAGAAGACTGAGCAACTCTTTCTGATTATAGAGAGAGCGGAGAAATGGCTCAGGGAAAACAAGTATAAGAATCCTGTCATCAAATGGCCGACGGACAAATGGGGCGAGATACCCGCTGACTTCGGAAGGAAATGACGATTGATAATCCGGACATAAAGAGAGCCCGGGACGTATATCCGTCCCGGGCTCTCTTTGTCTCTGTCACAAGATTGTCACATAATCGCAAAAACAAACTGTGCAACAAAAAGAAAACGAAAAATCACATACCATATATACGCGATGCGCAGTACAACGATTGTGGTATTTCGCATCACAAACAAAACACTTACTTTTGCAGAAATTTTTGACACAAACAATTATAAAAGATTAACGGGATTACAAACATAAAATAAACAAAACTATTCAAAAGAAGTAGACATGAGAAAACTATTACTTATATTTTCTGCCCTTATGATTGCATTAGGGCTTAACGCACAAACATTCGAATGGGGTACGGCATCTTGGAACATTGAGAATGACAAGGTGTTCAACGACATTGATGAACTGAACGCCGATGGCATAGTACTCACATACACTAATCCAAATGAATATGGACTTACTTTCCTCCACATCATCGGAATTGACTACGACCTCTATATCGATGATGCCACAGAGGCAATTGCAGCAACAGCAACATCACAGAGCAGTACAGCTGTGACATTCAATTATCCATTCGTGGAAGGTCACAAATATAAAATTGTCACAAAACAGTCTGTTCTTACAAATGTCAACCTTGCGACCTACTCTGCCGACACTATTGCACGCAACACGGACTCATACTCCATAAGCTTCACACTGCAAGGTCCAGAGCTCGTTAAAACCATCAATGTGGAAGCTTCACAGGCACTCACTATCATTGATCAAAATACAGAACTCACATTTTCTGTTATTGACACTACAGAAGTGCTCAACGCTCTTGGAGCAAAGTCAATAGCCGAGCTTACCATATATGGCCTCAATAAGAATGGTTCCTACAATAAATATTTCGGCGAAGAGTGGTACGATGGATGGCGTGATGCTGACGGTGAATACACAATTTATTCAGGTGGTTACGACAGAATAGCTGGCCATAATGCTTATCCAGCTGTTTACAGCATCAAGATAAGCAATAAGGCAGACTCAATTTACTACTATTTCTACGATTACTGGAAGGAATATTCAGAGGACGACAGTGGTTCCATAGGCGGTTCCACATTCGGTGCCAGCAGACGTGCTCCACAGACTTCATACAACTATGTGGTTTGGGATTGGGACAATGGTGATGGAACAATAACAAAATACACACGTTCATACCGTGTGAACGAAGGACAAGACTACAAGGCAAGCTTCGTAGTCATAGCAAACAAAAAGTATGTACTCATAAATGCAACCCTCCATTTCGTCAGTCAGGAAGCTTACGCTGCTCTCAAGAATACAGACAAACAATACGAAGTTTTCGTAGCCGTTGGCACTTCAATACCAGCACAGCCAGGCGTGCCTGTTGCAGGAATCGCAACATCAGCACAGACTGTTACTATATCCACACCTGACGCAGAGGGTAAGGCTAACGTAACATTCTCAGGATTCAACGTAGCAGTTCCTCAAATAACTATCGAGAACCTTACAATTCCTGTAAATGTACGTGAAGAAAACGGAACTATCGTTTACACAACAGACGAGCCAGTACAGGTTTCTATCTCTATGGGCACAATGACTGTTTACTACAATGCTACTCTTCATGGCGAGCAAGCCAATGCTGATAGTACACCAACATTCGTGCTCACGCTCTCACAGGCAACTATCATCACCGCTGTATTCAATGCTACAGAAGAACTTGCTAAAGAGAGTGCCACACTTGAATACTCTAAGGCTACAGCTGTTGAGTCTGTAAAGACAACAAACAAGGTTGTTGACGTTTACAACACAAACGGAATCAACATTGGCAGTTCTGCAATCAAGGGTATCAACATTATTCGCCTTTCAGACGGAACAACTCGCAAGGTAATCAAATAAGTTAGAATTAAAATAACAAGTTCGCTCAACACTGCGACTTAACAAATAACACAATGACGCTCCGTAACACAATACGAAGCGTCATTGCTTTTTTCTATACCATTAATATGTTCGAGAAAGTAAAAACTTTACTCACACACTGCCCTGATACTATATCCTGCATAACGTCCGCCACATACTTCATAGCTAAATCCCCTCGCATAGAAATATGTGAACCAAGCCTCATTAACTCTACTACTAGTATATTGTGAAGCTGTCCAGTAATATCCTTGTGTATTACTTTTGGCAAACGAAGCACCTTCATGATAACCTGCGGCAGGCATGAAAATGTGAGGCACCGAAAGATTGTATTCATCAGAAGCATCCTGTCCATTATTGACAACCTTATTCTTATCTTATGATGACAAAGCTTTATATACTATATGGCCAGCTACATTTGTGTTATTATAATTGGATGTCCAAACCCAATAACAATTACGCACCAATTCTTCAATATTTGCGTTTATTATTATGCCATTTCATTCGCAGAAATACAGATTGCGTTTCAATTAGCCAAGAAAAAACAAAAAAGACTTCTCACATCACGCTTATCCTTTTACTCAAAAATGGAAGAAAACAATAAGAGAGCAAAACACAAAAACGAACAGAACAATTATCCACAAAATTGTTCTGTTCGCTAAACACCTAATACAAAGTTAGGAATCTAAATGTGTACGACCATTGTCTTAATTAGCACCATCCATGTCATTAGTGCTGCTGTGGCATCTTGCCATCGAGAGCATCCACAATCATGCGCAAGAGGTCATCGGTAGGACGTGAGAGTTTCATATTGCCCACCTGTGTCTGTGGCTGACGCTTTCCCGACTCAATGTCTGCTATGCGAGCCTTGAGAATTTTCTTAATCTCGGCCTTCTGCTTAGGATCGGCATCAGGAGTAGAGAATAACTTCGTCCACTGAGCCAACTGCATGTCAGAAGCATCAAGCGACTTGTTTGCAAGATACTCCTTGATGTATTTTATATAAGCTTTATAGTCCTTCTGCTTCTCTGCAAGTGTTATGAGCGTACTGAGGCGATAGTGGTCTGCCTCCTTGCTCTTAAGTTCGCTCAGAAGTGCAAGAAAAGCATCAAATTGAGTTTGGTCGAGACTCGCTTTCCCATCCTTTTCTATAATGAGACGCTGTTGATATCCTGCCAACACGCTGTTCACTTTACCTTCCACTCCACGTTCACCAATCTTAACAGCCAATTCATCCGGATGCTTCGCTGTATAAACGAATGACTTAGCAAATGGGTTCGTGATGTTTGAGAGGAAAATGCGTCGAAGTGTGCTATCGCTGGTAAATGTAGCTTCCTTGCCATCGAGAATAGCTTCAGCCACATCATTTGCATCTTGAGTTTTATACGTAGCTGTAAGAGTCTTAAGATAAGTAAGAAGGAACTGTGGGTCTCTATCACCAGCATCCCAACGGCTCTTGAGCGCAGCGGACGAATTATCACGTCCTTTTTCCTCCACCTTCTTAAGGAACTCGTCAGCTTGACTTCCGCCGAGGAAACGTTCTACTTCCTGGAGGTCTGCGTTAAAAATAACGAACGTAGGGTAAGCTGACACCTGCAATTTCTTGGCAAGCGGTGCTCCGTATGCACTCTCCATATCTATCTTCACGCTCACGAACTTTGGATTCATTGCTGCCCCCACCTTTTCCTCTGTAAACACAGTACGAGCCATCATGCGGCAAGGTCCGCACCATGTGGTAAAGCAGTCTAGAAATATCATCTTGTTCTCTGCCTTTGCCTTTACAGCAGCTTGCTCAAGTGTTGTCCCCTCTGGTTCGAAAGCTATGCCTTGAGCAAAAGCAGTCATAAATGTCACTAATGACATTGCAATTGTAATGATTCTTTTCATAATTATGGTTGTTTTTATTTTTGTATTTGTTTTGAAATAAACGATAGACATCAAATTCTATCCTTTTTTACTACATTATGTTTATTGTTCTACTGCATAGAGAACTTCCATGCCATGTCCTTCACACATCCAGGAATACTGTACTCATAGTGAGAATCCATCTTAAGCAATCCACTGGCAGGATTGATGAGATACTGATACACTTTACCTTCATGCGTTGTCTCGTTCCACGTTGCTATATGAACCAAATTGTCAGCACGTGGCACAAGCCCATAGCCATAGACAGTGCCGTGGTAGTACTTCATAATCCTGACACAGGTAATAGTCTCGTCTGCCGATGGGGCTTCCCATGCTACAATGGCTGGCTGATTGCTGTCGTAGGCAAAGTCATAGAGACGGTGGCCTGCAGAATAGTACACGAAGCTGCCTACATGACTTGCCGCAAAAGATGATATGTTGAGAATATCAGGGCACAAGTCATTGAGAGCATATAGTCCAACACCTATATTTGTTGATTCCGGTGTTGTGCTTGCAAAATTTGTAACAGCAAGGTAGCGTTCATTCCCCTTTGACATTACAATGTAATCATAAGGACGTATATTCATGCCTTGACTAATGCCACGTCCCCAGTCTGCCATAACGAAATTCATACCAGTATTGTTCACATCAAAGGCTGTTACGTTGGCATCCTGCTCACCAAATTCCTGAAGTCTGGCATCATTGTAAGCTGCATAGCGAAACTTATGATATGTTTGGTCATAAACCACTACTCCATAGTTGAGCGTATTTGGCAGTTCTGCATTCCAAGGTGCCAATGTACCAATTTCACCATTCGCAAACTTTGCCACACCAAAACGAGTGGTACGTCCCTCGGTGTTACTAAACGAATATGTATTTGTATATACTTTATTATCGTTGATGACAATCTCAGAATTCTGTCCAGACATCACGCCTGCACCATGTTCACCGTACCACGTAGGCGACTCTGTAGAAGGTACATTATGGAAAAAGTCAGCAAATGTCATAGCTTTTTCGATTCCATTCTCACTGACGCCAACCAAAGTTCGATCAGTACAAAGTCCAACGTAGTTATTGCCTGAAGCCAGTGAAACAGCAATATCGAGACAGCGTATAGGCTTTCCTTCGAGCGGAGTACCATTAGTCGTCTCATATACATTTGTATAGTAGCGATTATAATTGGCATGAAGCTTAGTCCACGGATTGTATATCAGTGCCAAGTCTGATGTACCAGGTATATCGTTCCGTTCATAGAACACCATCCAACCACCATCAAACACCTCACTAACCGAAACTGGGATACGCATGAACTGACGGATTTTATCATTGCGATTGGTCACAACAAGCTGTACATAATAGTTTCCGCCTGTTCTGTTAATTTCAGCCTTAAGACATCGAGCATTACCAATAGTATCAATAACGGCATTTGCCCCCGAACCCGATACTGCACTATAGATGGTCCACAGATAATTGAGCGGAGCGTCTGCTCCATCCGACACCTTCCGTCCATTGAACAAAACTTCCGGATTCAGTTCTAGTGTGTCGAATCTCATCAAAGCATATTCTGACAACATACCAGTACCAACCGTATCAATACTCACCTTGTCAAGTACATTGTAATCATAATTGCCCTTGTCTTCATAGCAGGCTCCCAAGCACAACAATGTCAGTGCCACAAGCATGGTGCCTACAATCTGTATTTTATTCATAAATATGTTTGTGCTCATATTATATTCTTGTATCGTTTGTTTCTTCAGAATGTTACTGGCACTCCGAACTCATCCGTGAGTGGCGTGTCGTGCATGTTGTTATACTCGTTAAGTGCAAGCTGTACACATTGCTGCAGATACACGGCATAGGCTGCCGACACCACATTTGTGGTCTCATCATAAGACGTCTGTGCATTATAATTGATTTCGAAATCAATCAGACCAAGATGTTCTATCATAAACTGATACTTCACTCGGCTGTACGTACCGAAGTACTTGCTCAGAGCTACACGAGGATAGTTAGCTGTATCCCAATTGTCTGGTTTTGCAAGGTAGTTTTTCAATACTACAGTAAACTGCAGATGCTTTTCTGTACCTATAGAGAACATATCATTAGGCACGACACGAAACTGTACTTCGCCATCAACATCGGCAAACAAGTCGTTTCGTTCCAGTTTCTGTGTATTGAAATACACCTTATATACACCTCCCACGCTACCAGCAGGTATGACATAATCCTCTGTACGAACCGTCGGTGCCACAACAGCAGAATCCTTGCCAAAGACTTCAAGGCGGAAAATGCGGTCATAATCCGTCACCATACCGCTTACTTGAGCAAAAAACGTAACACTGCCTTCCTCGTAAGCATACGAATAGTTATAAGTAGCATTATCATGCACAACACCAGCCTGAGTACCCACCCAAATGTTGAGTGCAGTATAACTGGTGTCAAATTCGTCTAATTCCTCCTTCTCGCAACTTGAAAATGCGAGCAATACAGCTATAAGATATAATATAGTTCTTTTCATTCTGTATAAAATGTGTACTTATGACGTTGAGAATTAATCACCACGTTTTCGATTCAAAGCCCGTCACTCAAAACAGAGCTCCAAGCAATCCCAACTTATGTGTTCTTACTTATTCGCCTCTCTATAAGCAGATTCCGTCTCTGATATTGGCAATGGGAACGTATATACCTTATCAGCCACAGCATTAGCATCGGAATACAAGATATTCTCACAGTTCAGTCGCTTATAAAGAAAGAACAATTGCCCTTCACCAAGTAGCTCACGTCTGTATTCGTGAATCAATTCTGTATAGAAATCTGTAGGCAGTTCGCTAAGAACCGACAAGTTGCGTGCATTACGAAGCTGATTAAGAGTTGACAGAGCCTCATCTGTATTGCCCATACGATAGAGAGCCTCACTTTTAATAAGATACATCTCAGCAATACGAATGAGCGGCATCTTGTTAGAATAGAACTCTGCTGCATTACTTGGCTCATCGTACTTGGTAATGTATCGATTATTTGCATGAGTGGAAGAACCAGACTTAAAAAGAAAAGTATAACGATAATCCTGCGTGGCATTACCAAAGTAGTCAAGCAGACGTTCGCGAGTCACGGCAAAACTATTAGTCGAATTGTCTGAGAAATAAGTATCAGCCACATCGCTTGTAAGTGTTAGATTATTGAGAGCAAAGAGATGTTCATCTGCAAGACAACGATCATACCCATTCTGCAAGTTGTTAACAGTTGCCCAGTGAAAAGCATCAGCCAGCATTACTTCGCTTGCTGCACTTACGGCTCCTTCATAATCACCTTTCCACATTCTCACACGCGCCTCAAGTCCCTTCACAGCATAATAATTTAGATGAAGCTGACGATTGGATAAGTAGCCATTATCCACAGTCTCTGTTATCATGCGTCCAGTAACTATTGGATCATGCTCCTTCAAAAGTGTTTCCGCACCAATCACATCCTGGAGTACAGCCTCTGTAGCATCACTCACACAAAGCTGTGGAGTTACACGGTAGGATAAAGCTGTACTATATGGAATAGATGGTTGCTGAGGATTGACTGCATAGCTCACCCCAAAACATCTCAATAGGTCAAAATGCAGGAATGCTCGGAGAGCCAAAGCCTCACCCTTTATTACCTCATAATTATCCTTGGCAAACAAACCTGCATTAGCATCAATATTAGCAAGGAGATTATTAGCATTGGAAATGCCAGAATAATTTGTCGTCCATATACCACGTATGAATCCTGTAGGATAAGCTGCTTCATAATTATATGTTGCAGCATCATTGTACTGTGACGAATAGTAGTAATCCCATTCCTGACCAAGCACTCCGATGAATCCATAAGTTAGTTCCTTAGTATATGTATTGGATGACACCATGGATGAATACACACCTGAAAGCGCCTCCTTGAATCCACGTTCTGACGAGAACAATTCCGTGTCCTCCACTTGTGAACGCGGCTGTACATCAAGCCATTCATTACAGGAAGCAAGCACAAGACTCACTCCAAACAACAAGGCAAAAGCAAACCTACAGATATGCTTATTACTTTTATATTGTTTTGTTTCCATTTAATTCTTTTTTGTTCAGAAGTTAAGAAATCACTTTCTTAATTCAATCTAAATACCTAACTCTTATCTTTGTACTGCAAAATCAGAACGTTGCCGCAAGCGAGAATGCGAAAGTATGAGCATATGGATAACTCACACCACGTTCTGCACGCACGGTGGATAGGTGGAATACATCGTTAACATAGAAGGTAAGTCTTAGGCGCTCAAGTTTTGCTTGCTGTAACCATGCCATGTACTTAAAATCATAGTAGGCTGATATGGTAGTGAGTTCAAGCATATTGTTGCGCTGTATGAAACGTGTTGAAGCATACGTAGTCGTTGGTGTACTCGATATATGCTTATAGAGTGCCAAATCACCAACGTCATTCCAAGTGTCGCTGAACACTCTGCGATCCACATTATTTGCAATATTCACGTTTTCAACTCTGTCAACGAGTGTCTGATTGTAATAGTCACCACCCACCTGATAGCTAAACAGAAGACTGAGACCAATACCACGATATTCACCATTAAATCCGAAAGTACCATGAAACTTAGGATTAGAATCACCGGCTATAATATAGTCCTCGGTAGTATAGTCGTAAGTCACCGTACCGTCTTTCTTCAGGAACATCTCACGTCCTGTAGCTGGGTCGATACCTAACGAACGTACTGCCCATATAGCTGTCATAGACTGTCCTTCTTCGTATCGGATTATCGGTAAAGTGGACAGCTGTGAATCCTGTTCACGATTGAATGTGCTCAAGGCCTCATTAATTTCTGCTACTTTGTTCACATTATGTGCCACACTACCAGTAATGCTCATGTACGATTGTCCTTTCTGATACACTCTCCAATTGGCCGTAGCCTCTATGCCTCGGTTCACCACATTGCCAAGATTTTCCATATAACTGGTGAATCCTGTGGACGAAGGAATGGACATCGACGTAAGGGCATCATGCGTCTTACTATTATAATAATCGAAACGCATATTAAATCTTCTGCCTATTCCCAAGTCCACACCAACAGTGAAGTCACCAGTCTGCTGCCATTTCAAGTTTGGATTTGGCATTCCCATGAGGTATGCACCAGAAATGTTGTCATACACAATGGAGTCATAGAATTTATATGTAGTCTTGGCCTGATACGGTGAGAAGCTCTGATTACCCGTTAAACCGTAAGTAACACGCAACTTACAAAGAGTAAGCCAACGTGCCACTTCCATGAAATGCTCCTTGTGAAGGTTCCAAGCCGTACCCACACTCCAGAAGGTTCCCCAACGGTTGTTGCTGCCGAATACAGAAGATCCGTTAAAACGAAGACTTACATCGAAGAGGTAACGTTCATCATACGAATAGTTGAGTGCTCCAGTAAGTCCCAGCGAACGCGTCGTACTCTCACTACCTGAAGGCACACCTCCGTCAGCATACTGACGAGCAAAGGTAATATAGTCAACGTGAGAATTGAGGAATCCCCATGCCGTCATACCATCAGACAAAGAATTAGAAGATTGCAAAGTATAAGCTAAGTTAGACAGAAGCAAATGCTTGTCCCACTGGTGAGAATAGTGACCAGTTACATCCAGTGCTATGCTGTTGCTCTCACCATTTGTGATGGTATAGCTTCCACGCTTGAAATAACGATCGCCTGTCCAATCGTTGAAACGCATATGGTCACCAGGATAGAAGTCCTCGCGTCGGTTATTCTGATGCGTATATCCCACACGTGCCGTAAAGCGCCAATCATCGGCAGGACGATACTCCACATATACATTCTCGCTTATCTCCGTATATTTTGAGAAATTCTTTGTGCCTATCGTTGCATTATATAAAGGATTATAGTATGTAAGTGTACTTCCATTTGCACCAGGCGATGTATAATAGCCCAAAACTTTCTGGACGTTACCATTTTCATCCATAGGCTTAAAATATGGATTCATAGCCACATAGTCAGAGAATGTGCCGTAAGGACTATCGTCAGCCTTGTTGCCTGTAACAGTGAGGGAGTTGCGAAATGACCATTGCTTATATCTATATGACAAGTTGATATTGCCCGAAATGGTGCGTCGCCCCGACGACTTCATAACACCAGCCACGTTGTTATACATCAAACTTGCGTAATAGCGCATTTCATCCGTGCCGCCTTCAAAGTTTGCAGTGTGCTTCTGTCCTATACCAGTACGCAATGGCTGAGAAAGCCAATATGTATTCACACCACTTGCGATGTCGGCAGCTATCGCATTGTATTGTTCATCAAGCAATGCCTGATAGTAAGGCAACGAAGATGTGTAGCGTCCCGCAGCTTGCTCCACCTGTAATTTCTCGGCAGCATTACACATATTGTAAGACGTAAGGTCTGGCACTTCAATGTTCAAGTCACCCGTATAACTAATTCGCAGTCTACCAGCCTGTGGCAATACAGTTTCAACAACGATGACACCATTACTTGCTTTCGACCCATATATGGCCTTTGCAGTTCCATCTTTGAGGATTGTAACAGACTTGATACGGTTGATGTCCAAGTCGAAGATTTGCTGTTGACTCACTTCAAAACCATCAAGAATGAAGAGCGGAGCATTTGGATTTCCACTATAGTCACCCTGCAAGCCTCCGAATGAAGCCTTACCTCTGATGGTAATATCTGCCATGCGATTAGGATCAGAGCCATTGATGTCATTCATTTCCGTAACAAAAGCCGGATCCAACGCCTGCACAGCCTTCAAGACATTCATACCATTAACAAGTTTTAGGTCTTCTTGAGTAAAACTCGAAGCCGAGCCTGTGAATGTTGATGACTTGTAGTCAAAAAGACCTGTCACCACAACATCATCTAACTGCGTGTTGTCTTGCAGCACAATGGTAATGTTTGTGTGGTTGCGCTTACCATCATACGTCTTTGTATGCGTTTTCATTCCCACGAATGATACGTCGATAGTAACATTCTTTCCTTTTGGGACAGACAGTATGAACACACCATTGTCATCAGCCATGGCTCCTGCCTTAGACTCCCTAACCTTAATATGTGCACCCGGCAATGGACCTCCTTCAGAATCCTTCACCATACCTTGCAACACAATCATACCATCACGTACCACAGACTGCTGACGCTCAAGCGCAACTTGTCGCATAGGAACCGACGAAGGCTTATCGTCTTGTGCATATAAACATGAACATGCTACTTGCCACACAATGGCAAATAGCATAAGTGTTTTAATTTTTGTTTGTGTTATTAACATTTGTTTGTCTTTCTTTATAACTTGCAAAGATGCAAATATTTTTCAATTCATAACAATAGCACATTTTTGGTATGTCACATAACACATTTTTGGTATGATTCGCATATCTTTTGTAAGCAAATTGCTCTTTAAAAGCACTTTTTTACACAATACCACGTCTATTTCATTCAAACTGACATTCACTTATCATTTTCCACTATCATCAATAAAGCTCGTTTGCCCCTACTTCTAATATATCTAAGAAAATACACACGAAGTTCATTGCAAAAGCAAAACTCAGATAAAACAACAAACGACAAACAAATCAAGATCATCCCCAAATTACATATAAAGCAATCACTCTCCAAATCCCAACCGCTGAATATTGCATTATTTTCGTGAAAACAAACTGTGCAAAGAAAAGAAAACAAATTGTACTGAAATAAGGATTGCTGGGGGGAATGCAATGTATGTTTGAGGGCTTTTTATAGGAAGAAATCAAATAAAAAAAGGTACGAAAATTTATTGGAATATGTTTTGCGTATTCAATAAATTTTCGTACCTTTGTATTGTAATCAGAGAGACGATTACAAGGTTAAATCCTCCGCCTATAAAGTGGGGTAAAACCTATTAAAACCGAAAAAATGAAAGTCGCAATTTCATTTGAGGTTAAAATTAGAAAAGTCACAATAAAGACGACTATCAAATTCTAAAGAAACCTCGGGGAGTATAATGAGGGTCAAACCTCCTCCCCTTTTCGGTTTTTGATTACGATGCAAATATACATATTATGGACGAAACAACAAAAAAAAGAGGAGGGAAAAGAGAAGGTGCTGGAAGAAAAGCTACGGTTGGCAATGTAAAAAGCATTGCTTTGCGCATTCCTCAGGACGTTGCCGACATCCTGGATAAGGTTGAAAGGCGATCTGAGTTTATCTGCGAGGCTATCCGCTTGAAAGCGAAGCAAGACGGGATGATATGATTTCCACAGAACTATCCCGGTAGGTGTTTACGTTGCCTATACCAAGAGGTTTACCCAGTAGCTGGTACAAATAATAGGTCTTTACCTATTCGTCAGTAAACAAGGCGCTTTCCAAGTAACGAACTTCAATAATACGTTTTTCCCGTTACTGAATGCAATCGGGCGTACAGCATCACACTGTGCGCCCGATTGCATTCACGGATGTTGAGAAGCAAATCACACTAACATCAATCACAGACACAGATCTTAATATAACAGCTACACAACATCACAGCCATCACGCCATCCCGTCAATGCTTCGGCTACTTTTTAACGATGTTTGGAAATTCTCAAGTCACAAGGATGACAAGAGTGATAGCACTTAGGGAGAAACGAGTCCTCCCGTCAACAAATGGAAGGAGTATTTGTTCTCATCCCTGTACAATTCGTTTTCTTTTTGTTGCACAGTTTGTTTTTGCGATTATATGACAGCGGCGACCGCCAGCCACTCTCACCCTGACTACGTCTTTTTCTTCTTCCTCAAATGTATGAGAGGAAGATGTAGCTTAGAAGGTATCTTAAGCAATGACTTCTTCTCCGAATGAGTTGGCTCGATAATCTTACATATCTCACCCACGAATGACTGGTTGGCGTATTTCTCGATATGATGCAGCGGCTTCAGCTCATCACTCATCAATAACTCACGCAGCTCAGCCTCATTGTTGGCAACATACACGTATTTCAGCTCTTTCATCTTCATCGCCGTGGCAAGCTGGTGATCGTTACGGTGCTCCTTCAGAGCCGCCAAACGAGGGAATATTATTATAGGCTTGTCCTGAAGCATGGCAGACAAGATAGTGCCCATTCCGGCGTGTGCTATAATCAGACGAGCCTTAGAGAATAACTCGTTAAACTCTTTAGGAGGCAAGAATCGCACATAACGAATGTTCTTCGGCACATACTTACCTCTGTTGGCTTGCGCCACCACTTCTTCATCAAGGTCAGCGGCTATCTCATCTACTATTTTTATCAGGCGGTCGAACGCTACTTGTGTCCCTGTTGTACAGAATATCATATAACATCAATTTCCAAAAACGTTACCTATGTAATGTACTTTCTTATCTGCCAAGTCTGGCCATTGAGTATACACGTTCTTAGCACATAGTTTGGCGAGTGAGCCACATTTACTAAGCGTATTCACATTAGCCACAGAGTCAATCCAGATAGTCTTTATCCCAAACAGACGTCCCACCATGATTGTCAGCAAGCCCGGAGCCGCTCCAGTTGTGATTATCACTGCCGGCCGCTCATAAATGATGACGGCAAGAACCTTGAAAAACACAGGGATTACTTTCCACACATTCCATCTGTTGAAATCCATAAGAGAATGGAACTTATTGTCTCCGACCATGGTCTTCGACTTCTTGAACGTAGTGAAATAAACAACGTTGTAATACTGTTCCATTGGTTTTACGATACGCAATAACTGAATCCAATGTCCCCCGAGAGAAGCAACAGCTAATACCTTTTTTTTCTTCATTACCCTAAAACGTTAATCCATGCCGGACCCTTTTGTAAATATCCGACACGCTTATTCTGTTCATCTTATATATATTATCCTTCCCAATAACTTCGTTATAATCCTTCCCTTAATATCGTCCGACATCTCACTGAGATTAGACTACTTATCCGTCGGAAGTTTAGTCATATCGCCCATAATATTCAGGAACTCATCAGTGAAATTGTCCATAAAACCGGCTTGTGACGTCATCGTCATCTCTCCGAAATATATCTTATCTCCACACACATACAGGTCAATGCGCACAGCAGGCTGCTTACCCGCCAACTTTGACGCGATCTCCATCATCCTGTCGAAACAGACAGGCTTAGGAAGCTGAACCGTAGGCTTAACGTAATGACTGGTCCACACCATATACTCCGGTCTGAAGTTCCAGTCCAGGTCGTAGAGAGCCACGTTGGCATGATACTGTTTCCTGTTCCAAGCACACCACACATACTGCGGCTTACCGCCAAAGACCCATATCTTATAGTCGACCATAGAGACGGAACCACACGGCTGCGTAGAGATGTCCAACATCTCCTCCGCAATGACACACGGCTTAATCTTATCATAATGTGGCTCAGCCGCATTAATGCCAAGCTTCTTAGCCAAATGCTTACGAAAATGACGTTTTGTCTTCTCTATGTCAAGTTTGCTTTTGTCCTCACACACAAGCACGTCGCCACTTCCGTTATTACACTTCATGACGAAACGCTCAGGCAAACTGTCCCAGTCAACCTCGTCCACCGTGTCCCACTTTCCCAAGAGAGGCACAAGGATATCCTCAAATCCACACTCCTTGACGTATGTCCTGACTTTATATTTGTCAGCGAACAGAGGCCACTGACTGGTATCACCGTAGAATTTCATCCAGTTGATCTTCTCATTTATGTCTCTTGGATGCTGAAAGTCCGGCCACCTTCGGCAAAAATATAAAAATCTTAGTTTGGCTATCCTTATTGGAGTCAAAATCTTCACTTTAACCAACAAACCAAGTATGATAAATATGATTTTTTTCATTTTTAGTATTGTTATTTGTCATTCAACCACGTCAGACACCGATTGAGGTAAGTAAGTCTTTTGTAATGATATTATTAATGTCGTATTTCGACGCCTCACTTCTGCAGTTACGCTTCAACCTGTTCACGTCGTCCTTGTTCTCCATACAATATCTCATCTTTTCCGACAGGGCGTTGACATCATGCACAGGAACAATCATAGCGTTCTCATTATCTTTCAGAAATTGTGTGTTGTGCGCCCAGTCAGACGCTATGATAGGAACTCCAGATATGAATGAGTCGATGAAGATTCCAGCGAATCCCTCACCTTTCCAATACGTAGGGAATAACATGACATCGTATTTAGCCAAATCATCATATCCACTGTTCTCCCTGAGATTAAGGAAGCCACGATAGCTGACATTATCGAGAGTCTCTATCTCACTCATAAACCTGCCATCGTACCCCTGGTCAATCTTACCATAGAAATCCACCGTGAAAGATTGCTTCAGCCCTTGAGTATTAAGGGTTTTCACCGCATCAATGATGTAATCACACCCCTTCTCACTCATAATCCTGGACAAGAACACAAAACGTGTTGTTGGTCCACATAATGACAACTTCGGATAATACGTTATCGGCTTGAAGTTAGGCACCTGTCTTACTCCCTTGACACCGCACTTCTGAAGCTGGTCCATCATTATGCCGCTTTCCACCAGTGTGTGATTGGCGTATCCGATGACGTCAGCTCGGAACACACCATTAGTCACCTTGTCTCCCAACGAACCGCCAATGACCCAGTGCACGACATTCTGTCTCCATCCTATCGACTTAAGTAACTTCAACAAAGGATAGATATTTATCGTGGACGTCGATAATATCAAGGTGTTATCTTTGTGAGTCACCATGGTCCACAACAGGTCGGCTATGACCCACGGGTGTTTCTTCCAATCCTTGAAGTCCATCTGACGGCAACGGACTCCCAGTTCAGTAAGACGACGGACCATCAGCTGGTTCTTCATCGTCTCACCACAATCGGCAGGTTGTCCTTTCCGGATCCATCCGACAATTATCACTTCTCTTTTCATTTACACAGTACACTTATTAGACTGTTTTAACACGTTCACTCAATGAGTCCTTGAACAGGCTCTCGTACTGCCTTGCGCAGTTCTCCATGGTGAATCTCTCCACGTACAACTTCTTCAGACAGTCTCTGTCGATATTTGCCTCACACACCACAGCTCGCTCCAAAGCATTGATATAGTCCTCATCAGAAAAACTCTTCGATATAAATCCAGTCTCACCATCAACGATGATATCCGAGCATCCACTGACGGGTGTGCAAACCGGAATACAACCAAAGGAAATGGCTTCGATAAGAGAAATCGGCATACCCTCATAGTCAGAGGACAGGGTGAAAAAGTCAGACAAAGCCAGATAATCCTGCACGTTATGTTTCCGATTCAGAAAATGGATGTGAGGTAAGGCGTCTCTCTGAGCTTGCAGTCCTATCTCATTGTCATATCCGCTTCCAATAATCAGCAATACAATATCATGTCCTCGTTTCTTCAACTCGTTGAAGCAACGGATAAGACGTGGTATATTTTTTTGAGGTGCACAGCGCGCCATGATGGTGAACACTTTAGTATCATCACATTGCTTATAACCACAGACCTCATTTCTCGTCTCTTCAAATCGTTCAGAGACAGTCATCTTAGATATACCATTATATATAGTAGCTGACGGCGTTATGCCATAGACTCTCTCTATCGATTCCGCATTAATATGCGAAATCGCAATATGACGGAAATAGCCATGTGACAAGAGATAACGTTTCATGTGGAATTTGGCGCCATACTCACGCTCACTCTCCGCCTTATTATGACAAGTGACAAAGAAACGGCTTTTCTTGTTAAGCAACATCGACAATCCGCAAAAAGCAGTGGCACTCACACTATGTATATGTATCACGTCAGCGTCAAGCTCACTTAGCGACTTATAAACCTTAAAAAATATAGTTGGTCCGCATTTCTTCTCGTTCAAACACTTGAAAGTCACAGCATCAGAAATTGAATTCACATAGAACCCTAACGACTCATCCCCGACATCCTTAAGGACAACAAGGGTCACTTCATGACTGAACAAAGCCAGCTGATTACTAAGACTGACAATGAAACGCTCAGCGCCTCCTGGTAACAAAGTTGTTATAACCTCAACAATTTTCATATATTTATTACCGTTAAAAAAATCACATCAATTTACAACACATATCGTACAGTCCGAAATCGTATGTCCTTAAAGACTTCTCAAACAACGTCTCGCTTTTCTTCTCAGTGCAGAAACCGGCGAACTCCCTCGCCATCAGGTCACACGTCAGTATGAACATAGCTCTGTCAACTGACTTGTCGTTCAGAAGATGTACCCTATCATAGTTACACCTGAACTGACAGAACATGAAATCATACAAAGACTGTTTTTTCTCTACCCCCATCTCTTTCCACTCTCTTGCTATTCCTTCTGTCACCCACCACGTCTCCAACGCTCTTGGTGTAGCTTGTGATGCGGTGATGCTGCCACGTCTCTTACGATAGCAGTAAACGGGAGATGTGACAGTTGAGTATGTCTTAATAAGCGGGAAGACGCACATACCCATTATTGTGTCCTCATACCACATACCAGGTGGAAAGATAATATTTTTGAAGAGCTCCGCCTTAAAGACCTTCCCCCATGCGAAACCTGGTAAACGACCTGCTTGGTAAACTGCACTGCGAACTTCCGACGTGACTCCTCTCGTTGTATGGTCCACAGACTGTGTGTCATCATAAAAAACGTTATATGCCCCTTGAACCAGATCGTCCGACGTGTCTACCGCCACACTCATCAGACTCTCCACAGCACCAGGAAGGAGGTAGTCGTCAGAATCGACAAACATCACATATCGACCTATGATATCTTTGATGCCAGTATTCCTTGCCTCACTTAGTCCCTTATTAGTCTGATTGACAATGGTAACCTGAGGATGGCCAACATACTTCTCAAGAATCTGTGGAGTAGAGTCTGTCGAGCCGTCATTGACAATGAACACCCTGAAAGAGAATTGCGTCTCTTGAGCCAGGACGGAGTCGACACATTGTTCTATATATTTCTCTACATTATAAGCCGGAATAACTATTTGCAAGTCACATAATGGCGTACACATATGATTATCCCTCAGCACAGAGAAATTCTTACGCATGAAAGTGTCAGTCAGCACATGTCTGGACTTTTCAATCGATGAGACGTCACATGACACAATATCAGTGGCCAGTCCGCCGAACATGCTAAGTGTCTGTCCGCCAACCCCTAAACGTCTTATTACCTTTGCTAATATATCATTCATCTGATTACTTGTTGTTATTATACTGACTTAGTACAGTTCACTTGACAAGGTCAAGAAATTTGTTCACCACCATATCCGCATTATCACAATTCTCCTCACTAAGATTATCCGACAGACGTTGTCTTTTTCTCTCGTCATTATACAGAGACCAAATACCATCTGCCAGGGCCATGGCACTCATGTCCACAATCATGCCATTCACCCCGTCAGTCAATGCGTCACCCACAGTAGGATAGTTTGTGGACACTATAGGTTTACACAAGATCTTAGCCTCATCCAGCGCTATACTCTTACCCTCATATCTTGATGACATGACGAACATGTCCGACATTCTCATGTAAGGATAAGGGTTGGAACGTACACCTATGAACTTGACAACGTCAGAGACATCGTTACGCTTCACCTGCTCATCCAGGTCCTTTTGAGAGAAACCGATGCCAAGAATATACCAACAAAAACGCACTCCTCTCCCTTTTAAAATAGACGCAGCGTCGACGGCCATGTCAAACCCTTTTTGTTCAGACAGACGTCCTATGGACAGAATCTTGAAACGTTCGTCAGCAAAAAAGCCATCTTCAGATGAGCGCATCTCATCGAGAGAGTAGGACTGAGCTAGAATCATCTTCTTTGAAGATATATTCTCAACAACATCAAACTTATCCGTCATCGATGGAAAATTGAACAAAAGGGAGTTCAGACACGTCTGGCTTATCGTGCAAATTTTATCTGCCTTATTATAATAGTAGGTGTCATATGCTGCGTTATAATCCAGCTTATTATAATCATTGTGACACCACAGTATCTTACGGGCAGCGTTGACATGGTCAATGACGAAGTAATTGGTGCAGTCCATATAACTTACCGCCACATCAAAACGTTCCTTTACGTCCGACATGTGCTTCTTCCAGAATTCGTTATAGTATTGCTCATGGCTCATCCTGCTCTTGCTTTCCTTGCCTCTAAGATGACATCCAATGATGCACATAGCCTTTAGCCACACAGTCCTCAGACTGGCGTGTCGCCAAAAGTTAACGTTTGATATCCTCTCCGCCATGCAGATGTAATCCGCTGGCAACTCAGACACCTTAACACCATCGGGTATGTATTGTCTGAAGATACCATTAGTCTTTTGCGCCTTGACAGTTATGTCGAACTGTTCTTCTGGTAAGGAATTCAGGAGAGACACGAAACTCTTCTCCGCACCTCCCACGTCAAGACGATGTATGACGAACAATAGCTTTATCTTCCCTCTGTCATTCATTCTCTTCCTCTGTAAACTGTTTTTTGAATTGAAGATAATAAACACACGCACCCATAAACGGCATGAAAACCTGCCATGAATTATTCGGTCTTGATGTCATGAGATGAATAACAAGTGTGAAAGTGGCACAGAGAGCCATTACAGCCACCCTCTTATCTGTCTTCAAATTGAATAACACATAAAGAATGAGCTGACCGAAGAATATGCCAACCAATGCTGTGTACACGTAGCCATAATCTATGAGTGTATAGAAGACATATCCCTCAGCACCCAACAAGTCAGCTTTGTAGAACACATGCATGATGGAGTTCTCGTTCTGTATCTCCTCACAATAGCGGTTACCACACCCCCAATATGGACTGCCGTCAGCTATCTCCACCGCAGCGTCCATCTGCTTTCCGCGGTCTTCGACATTACTACCTCCCGTATTCTGTCCACCTGTGGTGAATATATCGATGACACCTCCCAGGTATTTCTCCACCGCAGGATTAGAACCAAACACATTAATCAGAACGACAACGGACACGCCTCCTATCATTGCGAATCGTACCAGCTTTTTTATATCCTCGAAAAAGAGATATAACGCTGACATAGCTACCAATCCAACGAAAGGTGCCCTGGTGGCGCTAAGTACGATATTGACGAACACCATGAACACCAGTGCCGCCTTTTTCCACATCTTCTCATCGATGGAATAGATGAAAAGAGCTAATAACACGTTGATGAATCCGAAAATGTTCGGAGACTCCTGTGTAGCCGTGACACGGAAGCCACGTTCGGACAATGCTTTCTCAGCAGACCAGAGACTGTTCTCATTCAGTCCGGCGGTGATGAAATTGAAGTTTTTCATCTTACTATATACCGCAATAAGAAACAATATGAGCACAAGCAAGTATATCCATTCCTTATACTGTGACAGTTTTTTCACGTCAGGACCCATACAATAACCTATAAACAAATACAGATATGTCATCATGACGTACTGCACAATATAGAAGTAGGTCATAGGAACCGACATGAACTTGGAGAATATCGGTTGAACGAAATGGAAGACCAGCACAATAAGGTATATCATCCTGAGGGGATAACATTTCCAGTAATACTTCCATGACTTATCCCTCACAATTCTGACCGTGTACACGATAGGAAACATCCAGTTGACATTAGGCACGCCAGGACGTAGCTTAAATCCTGGGGGTAACATGATGATAGCAGTCATGAACCAAAGAAAGAGCTTTGTGTTGTCTTCCTCAGTCCAGACCTTATATATAAGAAAGAATTCTAAAGCAAGTATTGTTGCGAAAAGCATGAATACCCTTTTACCCTCAGTTATCTACTTTATTAATATATTCTCTACGTACCACGATTTGTCATGACCATCTTACGGAGAAGACTACCAATGTGCGGCTACTCTTTCAGACTACTCATGAGATATGACTTGGAGTCTGTTATATAAGAGACAAGCCTTCTGTCCACATCATCCCAGTCTATATCTCCATTAGCGGGCCCCGTGTTCATCCTGTCACTCAACCCTACCACACTTAGGAAATCAGCTATCCGGACAGCTTGCGGACTCTCATAAAACACCTTGAAAGGCGTGTGCATTATACAGCAGAACGCAGTGGCATGGAATGAGTCTGAGACAACGAAATCAGCATTCACGATGAGATTGACGAAATCCACAGGACTACCGTCATTTATGTTTATATCCACATAAGGAGTCTTTCTGGCATCGTTTATCGCCACTGTACGTAGTCCTTTACTTCTGGCGTACTGCTCCACAAAAGATTTTTTCTCGTCATGCATTATTCCCCTGTTGAGGTCATACACCAAGACATACGGCTCTTTTATCTTTCTCTCCTTGATGTCCAATATGCTTATCCACTCCTCTCTCGTCAGCAGGAACACAGGATCACAGACAAGCGTGCCTTTGAGTCCCAGTCCGTCAAGTATGGCCATTCCAGATTTCTCACGCACGGAGATGGCATTGAACGTTGACAGGAACAGTCTCACCAGCCTGTCCATACCATCAGTCAGATATGGTATTCCGAAGCTTGCGGCATATGACACACGCCTCACCTTATCATCACCAAACTGAAGGAAGAATGCCGGGTCCTTGCCGTTATTAAGATTTGTACGCCATATCTGGTCACTTCCGGCAAGGTAGACATCTGCCTCTGGAGGATTAGCGACGAGCTGTGCGTAAGAGTCATAATGTTCTGTCAGACACAGGTATTTATTCGTAAACTGTTCAAAGGCCTCCTTACGTTTCAGTGTCGGTCTCATCTGGAGATATGACCTTATGGCGCAAAAAAGTTTGACTATAAAGAAATACTTGGACAGTTTGTATAGATGTGAACTCGGATGCACGTCCCATATTCTGTACGACTTACAATACTCTGGAACATAGTCTATTATTCCTGCGTCATGTCCCGACTTTTTCAAGAAAGTCTGTAACGCCAGGGCTTGTAGAGAAGCGCCGTAATTCGCCACGTCATGGCACGTTATGGTTCTTATTTTCATTTTCGTCTAAGTTTCAATGCTTTCAATATTTGTTTCACATTCCTTTTCAACAGACGCTCGCGTCTGTCTTTGATACACATATTCGCTGACCTGCTCAGTGGTGCGTCAGGATTCCTGAGATATGTCCAAGCCTTATTGGCGAAAAATGGTTCAACAGCCCCTTCGCTCATCTGTCTCTCCGTGACGCTGTCAACAGGAAACTCTGTGAGATGGCAGTTTGTGCTGTGTAACAACTCATCACCTTTTTCCGTGAATGACAGTACAGAGTTCACACCTTCAACATTGTCGGAGAACTGCTCACCCCAGAAATCACCTATACGGATATCAGCGGCGCTGTTGGTCTTCTTGAACTTACAATTATGGTAACACGCCTTTCCCAAGCAGACATCGTTTATGAACATACAGAAAAACGGGTCATCATCGATGAACAACGAATTGACGGTCCGTCGTTCGCCAACAAGCAGTAAGTTATAGCTGTAGTGCCAATTGACGACGTTGTTCTTATCCTCGGCTCCGTCCTTCCCCATGAACTTGTTTCTCCACGACACATAGCTCAGCCTGCCAGTCTTTTTCTCTTTCTCTCTCACGTACTTTCGCCAAGTCAACATACTCGGTACTCCGTGACAAAAGAAGTCGACAAGCACGAAGTTATCCTCACACCTAAACTTACGTATATAACGTCTGAAAGAGTCAATCTGACAAGGTGTACCGACAACGAGACACTTGTCTTTCCTGTCTATCTGTCTGAAAGCGTCGACAGTATAGCTCTGTATATATTTACTTCCAAGACTACCCTCCATCTCACTCAAGTCACGCGCCACGTAATGCTCCGCGCGTACCTTATCCACGTTATATCTCACGCCACAAAACATGAATCCTTTATCAAGAGCACTCTTAGCCAACTCATAACACGTTCCCCCGCTCGAGCTTTTCCTCCTGACGAGCCAGTCATTACTCCATGCGGCATAACCTCTCGGAGACATCTCTGACGCAGACTCCACTCCCTCATTACTGTAAGAGCAAACATTAACACATAAGCCACAGTCGACACATGAGGACAGGTCTATTATCTCAGGTTCATAGAACCCGTCCGCGCTCAATCGTATGTCTATAATCTTCTTAGGACATACCACTGAGCACAATCCACAGCCAAAGCAATTATGTATATTACCTACATTCATATAAATAAGATGCCATATCCACTAAAAGACCAAGATTACATGAACAAACTTATCTGTAGCGGTCCACCAAGAAGATAAGATTATCAGTCGGGGCACCATTAGCGGCTTATAATGAACAGCAAAGACAGGTCACTTGTCTGTCAAAGCTCTGAGTAAGAACTCACGCGAGCGATTTGCCTCACTCTCTATCACCCGTTCTATATTCTCAAGGTTCTTTGTCTTACCATAGAACTCCTCACAGGTGGTGGAGAAATCAGGTGCGATAAAGTGATCACTCATTCCGAAAGTCTCCATCAACGAGACAAGTCGGCTTCCCCTGTTACTGTCAGGATATATATACGCCCATTGGTTTTTCACTCCGAGAAGAATGCCAAACACATTACCGTGGAAAGAGTCAGACACGAGAATATCCGCATTAGCAATGTATCCCAGATAATCCTCCAGTCCAGCATCCTTGACGACAACACATTTGTCATCACGGTCGACAGCCAATGGCAAGACGACAACCTTCATTCCCAACTTCTTACCCATCTCGATGCAATAGTCCACAAGTTTGTTTCCATCACACAGTCTGAAACAGAGTATGTAAGGCTCTCTCAACGGCGACTCCTTAGCTAAGGAGCGCCAATACTGGGCACCCATCAGGAACGTAGGGTCAGCCACCTGGTATATCTCCTTGTCCAACATTGAGCGTAACAATGCCTGTCCCTCAAACTCACGAACTGAGATATAAGAATAGTCAGACAGCCATTTGACGAAGTCAGACTTCTCTCGCTCCGTCAGCGAGGACTCCGCAATGCTTGGCGCATACGATATCTTCCTTGCCTTAGGATTGCGTACGAAAGTAAGGAAAAACGGCTCTATGCAGAAAGGCTGCGTCGGATTCCACACCTGATCACTACCAGTGATGTACACATCGTATTCCGGCGGATTGTCATAAAGCTCATCAATGCCTCTATATATCTTTGACAGTTTTATCTGTCCATTGAAGCGGTTGAACTTCTCTTCCCGTCTTATCATATAGTCTGGCTTACTTCTGTGAGTCAATATCTTTCTCAGCCATTGCTTAGCCCTGACCGTCAGTTTTCTGTCTCTTTCACATACACCATAATAATCCACATACTTCTTGCTGTAGACGTAATCGTCATGAGCAGGACGATGCAAATCGATTATCTCACAGTCATAGCCATGGTCAACCAAATACTTATACAACGACCACGACTGCAGACTGGCCCCATAATTCAGAGAGTTATGTATTGTGATTATTCCTATCCTCATGACAACAATTAAATTTTCAGTTTTGTTCTTACCATCCTCACCATGAACGTCCTCTCAGATCCGTTCAGTCCTAAAGCGAGGACAGCGGCTACTGAAGACAACACAGCAGCGACACATACAACAATGAAAGTGACAAGCCCCTTCTCCATGTAATGATGAATCAGCACTGGCAAGCAGCTGGACACCATCGTCACTAAGAGACATCTCATGAATATCTGCACGATATAGTCACGAACCGGGAAGTTCACCAAGCGCTTGACTATCCACAGACGCAAAAAGAGGTTGATCACCGATATGCACATTGAAACCTGGAACACGACAACAGGTCCAGATCCCATTTTAAGAAAGACGTATGACACCGGGATATTCATTATTGTCATCGTTCCTACCACAAACTGGTAAAGAGCGATCTTTCCCGTAGCGTGGGCTGTCGTCATCAGCGGCGTTGCCATAGCGTCAACAGCAGTCAGTATTATTATCAGTCTCATAAACGGCACCACATAGTCCGGCAACTGTCCGAGCCACAGCTGTATGATGAAGGGTGCCTCGACGACAATCGGCAATGAGATAACCAGAATCAGGAAGAACGACAGTTTAGAACTTCTGAAGACGAGGTTGAACATACTTTTCAAGTCATCCTGAGCATAGTACTTCGTTATCTGCGGCCTCACCGCCGTGTAGAAGTTATTAAAGAACTGGCAGACCGTGGAGTTGACCTGGTAAGCTATGCCTCGCGCTGCGTTGACGACAGGAGAGAAAAACATATTCAGTAGCATGTTAAGCCCCTGTCCTTTCGCCAGTGCCGCCATTGCTCCGAACAAATTCCATCCGGTGTATGACAGGAGGCTTTTGAACAGTGGTTTCTCCCAGTAGAACTTATATCTCGACTCGTCATAGTTCCTGTTACAATATATGATATATCCGAAACACACAGCCACCTGGAGGAACATATGCAGGAATCCGTAACTCACCAGCTTGTCATACGGTATTACCACTATGGCATATGCTATAGCCAGCTTAAGCAGAGCCTCGAAGATAGATATGTACGCATATACACCCATCTTCTCATGTGAGATGATGATGGCGTTAAAGGGATTCGTGAGCAAGGAGACGACTGACGTGAACAGAGAAAGCTGGAAGACCCAGTTTGTGGCGAACATCCTGTCGGAAGGAATCACAAGCTGAGTATTGAGGAACCACAGTCCGACAGTCTCTGACAACACCAAGTATATGGCCGCTAATAACAGGTAAATATTGAGGCACATACAAAACACCTGCTTCAGTCTCACCAGGTCACCATGCCCTATCTCATAAGTCAGGTAACGCTGTGTGGCCACCGACATGGCTCCGTTGACGATACCCATCATGCTCACCACGCCACCGACGACATTATATATACCAAAGTCGACGACACCGAGAGTCTTCAAGATGACACGGCTCGTGTAAAGCGAGACAATCATCATGAAGAACATCCTGAAATAAAGTAATATAGTGTTTTTAAAAATCCTTTTGTTATTCTCCGCTTCCCTACTTTTACCTTTTTCTTGAGTCATACATGCAAGAACATTCTCCTTGAAAAAACAATCCAAAGAGTTACAATTGATTAAACATATATCCTGAACAACCAGGGAAAAAACATTTTATTTCCAATCATTCACTTCGAAGTGGTGCAAAAATACGAAAACTTATCTATATGCAACATAAGAAACGTCCAAAACCATCTATTTCTCATGTATTTATATCCATTTCACTAAAAAAAGAAGATTATTGACACACACGAATATCACCTCTTCATTTAAACAAGAATCAAATAAGCAGACAACAGGCAGTATTGTGTTGAAAGGCAAAAAGATTAAGAGACAAAAAAAAGACCTGTCGTTTCCGACAGGTCCGAATATAGTCATAAGACAACGATTATCAGTCAGCAAGCTTAGCCTTGATGAACTCACGGTTGAGACGCGCGATGTTAGCGATAGTCTCACACTTAGGACATACAGCCTCACAAGCGCGTGTGTTAGTACAGTTACCGAAGCCGAGCTCATCCATCTTAGCCACCATAGCCTTAGCGCGCTTAGCAGCCTCGACACGTCCCTGTGGAAGGAGGGCGAGCTGAGAAACCTTAGAAGACACGAAGAGCATAGCTGAGCCGTTCTTACAAGCTGCGACGCAGGCGCCGCAACCGATACAGCTGGCACAGTCCATAGCCTCATCAGCGTCTGGTTTAGGAATGAGGATAGCGTTAGCGTCCTGAGGAGCGCCTGTACGTACTGTAGTGTATCCGCCAGCCTGCATAATCTTGTCGAATGCAGAACGGTCAACCATACAGTCCTTGATGACAGGGAATCCTGCTGAGCGCCAAGGCTCTACAGTGATCACGTCACCCTCGTTAAACTTACGCATGTACAACTGACAAGTTGTGGCGCCACGCTCAGTCTTACCATGTGGAGTACCATTGATATACAATGAGCACATACCGCAAATACCCTCGCGGCAGTCATGGTCGAACACGAAAGGCTCCTTACCTTCTTCGATAAGCTTTTCGTTAAGGATATCGAGCATCTCAAGGAATGAAGTATCACCTGGGATATCATTCATTACCTTCTCCTCAAAATGACCAGCATCCTTAGGGCCATTCTGCTTCCAATATTTTATCGTAAATGATTTTAAAACCTTCTCTGCCATAATTAGTTCTTGTAGTTACGAGTTTGTACCTTGATTGCCTCATAGTTGAGTGGCTCCTTGATAAGTGTTGGAGCTGTAGCGTCATCACCCTCATATCTCCAACAGCCTACATAGAAGAAGTTCTCATCGTCGCGCTTAGCCTCACCTTCCTCAGTCTGGTGCTCCTCACGGAAGTGACCACCGCATGACTCCTCACGAGAGAGGGCGTCGTAAGCGATGAGTGAGCCCATAGTGATGAAGTCGTCGAGGTGGATAGCCTTGTCGAGCTCCACGTTGAGACCGTCGCGTGAACCAGGAATAAAGAGGTCTGTGTCGAACACCTTACGGAGTTCCTTAATCTTCTGGAGACCAGTCTCAAGACCCTCTTTTGTACGTCCCATACCGATATACTCCCAGCAGATGTGACCGAGTTCCTTATGAATTGAGTCGACAGAGCGCTTACCCTTAATGTTCATGAGCTTCTGAATACGAGCCTCTGTAGCGTCCTGCACCTCCTTGAACTCAGGAGCGTCAGTTGAGATGCGTGGCCAGATAGCCTGGTCAGCGAGGTAGTTCTGGATAGTATATGGAAGTACGAAGTAACCATCGGCGAGACCCTGCATGAGGGCAGACGCACCAAGACGGTTAGCTCCGTGGTCAGAGAAGTTACACTCACCGATAGCGAAGAGACCTGGGATAGAAGTCTGGAGCTCATAGTCAACCCAGATACCACCCATTGTGTAGTGGATAGCAGGGAAGATCATCATTGGGTTGTAGTAGTCAACGCCATTGACAGTCTTACGCTTCTCGCCCGGGTTAACGTCTGTGATCTCCTCGTACATGTCGAAGAGGTTACCATAACGCTGAAGCACCACGTCGATGCCCAGACGCTGGATAGACTCAGAGAAGTCGAGGAACACAGCAAGACCTGTGTTGTTAACACCGAAGCCCTTATCGCAACGCTCCTTTGCGGCGCGTGAAGCGACGTCACGTGGAACGAGGTTACCGAATGCAGGGTAGCGGCGCTCCAGATAGTAGTCACGGTCCTCCTCTGGGATCTCATAACCCTGCTTAGTGCCAGCCTGAAGAGCCTTAGCGTCCTCAATCTTCTTTGGCACCCAGATACGTCCGTCGTTACGGAGTGACTCAGACATCAGCGTGAGCTTAGACTGCTTGTCTCCGTGTACAGGGATACAAGTAGGGTGAATCTGAACGTAACATGGGTTAGCGAAGTAAGCACCCTTACGGTAGCATGACATAGCTGCTGTCACGTTACATCCCATAGCGTTAGTAGAGAGGAAGTAAGTGTTACCGTAACCACCGGTAGCAATCACGACAGCGTTGGCAGAGAAACGCTCGAGCTGACCTGTCACGAGATTCTTGGCGATGATACCGCGGGCGCGACCGTTGATGATGACAACGTCGAGCATCTCATAACGAGTGTAGAGCTTAACCTTACCAGCGTTCACCTGACAAGAGAGAGCAGAGTAAGCGCCGAGCAGGAGCTGCTGACCAGTCTGTCCCTTAGCGTAGAAAGTACGAGACACCTGGGCGCCACCAAATGAGCGGTTAGCGAGTGTACCGCCGTACTCACGAGCAAAAGGAACACCCTGAGCCACACACTGGTCGATGATAGAGTTTGACACCTCAGCGAGACGATAGACGTTAGCCTCTCTCGCGCGGTAGTCACCACCCTTCACTGTATCATAGAAGAGACGGTAAACAGAGTCACCATCATTCTGATAGTTCTTAGCTGCGTTGATACCTCCCTGAGCCGCGATAGAGTGAGCGCGACGCGGAGAGTCCTGGATACAGAAGTTGAGAACATTGAAGCCCATCTCACCGAGAGAGGCAGCAGCAGACGCTCCTGCAAGACCTGTACCTACAACGATAACGTCAAGCTTAAGCTTGTTCTTTGGGTTTACCAAACGCTGGTGTGCCTTATAGTTTGACCACTTCTCAGCTACTGGTCCCTCAGGAATCTTAGAGTCGATCTTTACTGTATTATCTATATTGATTGCCATAATACTCTAGAAATAAAAGTTATTACATAATGAACGGAAGGACGCTACCCTCAAACTTTCCAACACAGTCCGGGCACAAAGCGAAGGCGATTACCGTAGCCGCGAAGAATGCCATGATGACTGTTGACCAGATCTGACCGATCATCTTCCAACGGCAGAACCATACATGACCACTCCATCCGAGAGTCTGCATTGATGACCACATACCGTGTGCGAGGTGGAACCAGATAGCAACAATCCAGATAAGATAAAGCACAACATAAACCGGATTTGAGAATGTGAACTTAATCCACTCAAAACCATCTGTAGGTGAGATGCTGTTAGTGGCGCCCACGATCTCAGCGAACATCATGTTATACCAGAAATTGTAGAGGTGCAGAATAAGGCCGAGCACAATGATGACGCCGAGAGCGAACATGTTCTGAGATGCCCACTCCACCTTTGCTGGCTTGTCTGTGACAGCATACTTGTTGTTACCTCTCGCCTTTCTGTTCTGAATAGTCAGAATCAAAGCGTAAACGATATGAATCGCCACAAGAGCAGCCAGACCGCATGTGGCAGCCACAGCATACCAGTTAGAACCGAGCAATTCACAAATCTGGTTGTACGCCTCTGCGCTGAAGATAGCAACCACATTCATGCAACCATGAAATGTAAGGAAGAGAATAAGTGCCAGACCAGTGACCGACATTACTACTTTTCTTCCGATTGAAGAGTTACATAACCACATAAAATGATTGAATTAAAAGTTATTAAATTATTGTTATTTCTCCTATGACCGCGGCGGCTATCCTGAAGTCCGCGCGCACCGTAAAAAAATGTTTTTTCTTAATATAAGAAGAACACAACATGCTGGGGAACACATTAATTCCTCAGCATATTCGAAAATTTGTCCGTCAACATCCTTTTTTGCTCATCAGACATGTCAGTGAAGTAGTCACACAACAAGGTCGCGAAAGCTTTTTCCGCTTTCGTCCTCATCTGTGCTTTACCAGCCCTGAGACCTGATGAAAGCTCTGTCTTTGGCAACAACTGCCTGTTGAAATTACCGTCAGACATAAAGGGAACAATCAGAACAAATTAAATCCGAGACGGAAGTTGATAACCGGATAAATCTTAATCTTGGAGATCTGAGTCGCAAGACCGCCCTTTGAGCTGGAAGTGCTCTGCGCCGGCAACTCGTAAGTCACCTCTTTCAACTTATTGTTATTTTCAGCGTCCTTGCATGTCGTTGTACAATACATCTTAGGCTCGTTCCAGAACATCACTCCGGCTTCCACCATCCAGTTTATACCACCGTCAGTCTGCGCCCTTCCCCATCCGAGTCCGGCGTAAGGCTTGAACTTGCTCGTCTCTATCCTGGCGTTGATCTTACCCTCGTTGTCTGGCAAGAGCACGTAACTACCAACCATAGGTCCCCACAGCTCAGATCCTCTATCGCCGTAAGGGTCGTTGATTCTGTTGATGTTGTGCTGCCATATCTCAATAAGTTTCTCCTCATTACCAACACTCTCAATAGTGATTGGAGTGCCACCGCCGTAATATGCTCCGAGAGTCAAATGAAGAGGAAAAGACGGTGAGAAATATATGTCAAAAAGAAGCTTTGCGTTGAAGAAGTCCACCTTGTTCTTAATCGTAGTAGGACTTGCCTTCATCGCATCAGTAGCCTCATCTTTGTACTCGAGCTCCGTATTAAAGGATATCTGCGGCATGTAAGTCGCACCAGCCCTAACCTGTACATAATCACTCATAGGCATCGCAATGTCTAAACCGACACCCGGTGTACCTGCCGTAACACCCAGAGACATGTAGTTAAACATGTTTGTGTCATAATCCTGAGCACAAAGAGTGGACGCGGACATTAAACATGCTGCGATTACTGAAGTAAATGCTCTCATCTTGTTTCTTTTTCTGTATTTTTTGTTCCTTTTTTCTTTCACATGTGATTACCCAGAATTCAAGGAAAATCCCATACCTTCGTAATAATCTGCAAACTTATGTTTTTTTTTTCACAATTCATAACAAAGGTTAATTTTTTTGTGTGAATAAGAAAAATACGATTACTTTTGTGAGAAAAAAAATGGTTCATCCGACATTTCGAGTGATACGGCAGTCGTGTAGTGCATAGAGTCTTAGCGTGAAATACCTGTCATCCCTGAATCCATATGCGTTTCGTTTCATCACCTTTATCTTGTTGTTGATTCCCTCGACCTTTCCCGTGGAGAGATGGCAGTCGTACCACGCGAGAATCCCCCTTCTGTATGCTTTCATTGTCACAGCCATTGTCATCAGTTGCGGTATCTTGCT
Organism: uncultured Prevotellaceae bacterium; assembly: GCA_937900485.1. Lineage (GTDB taxonomy): Bacteria > Bacteroidota > Bacteroidia > Bacteroidales > Bacteroidaceae > Minthosoma. The sequence continues at coordinate 224 of CALCEL010000068.1, read as the reverse complement.
CTGCTCTGCCTGTCTTACCCAGTCGTCAAGGACATCCTCTGCCATGGGTTTCGTCGGCTGCATCCATATCTCTCTGAGTTGTTCCTTTAGGTAGTACGCCTTTGAGAGAGGTTCGTTCATGGCAAGCGCATTGTCGAGTCTGGTTTTGTACTGTTTGTCGAAGATGTCAGCGCCATTGCCTAACAGCAGATACCTTGTTCCCTTGAGCACCTTTCGCTTGTTCA
>CALCEL010000067.1 GCA_937900485.1 uncultured Prevotellaceae bacterium | reverse complement strand
CCACTGGTAATAAAGAGGTTGGGCATGGATAGGTCGTGTTTAGCGGACAGTAATAAATGAAAAACTACATACGTGGCGTTTTATCTTCAGACGGGAGTCGACAGCAAAGCCACTTAGTCACCCCGCATGACTGTTCATTGACAGTCCACAACCCATGCTACCAGTCCGCAGCCCGTCCGCAAGCACACATACAAACGAATGGCGAGGAGACGAAAAGGACAGAATTTGGGAGGCGTCAGAAGATTATTAGAATGTTACGTGACACAATCTCCGCAAAAATTACTAACTTTGTCGCCACGTAGCGAAATGAGTGTATAACAAACAGTCACAAAAGACAATGGACACGCAAAAACAATTCAAGACAGCAATGGAAGGCTGTCGTGAGATTTTCTCAAAGAAACTGAAAGACTACGGAGCGGCATGGAGGATTATGAGATCTCCATCCGTGACAGATCAGATATTCATCAAGGCAAACCGCATACGAAGCTTAGAGACCAAAGGAGTCTCACTTGTCGGTGAGGGAGTGTTTCCTGAGTTCCAGGCTATAGTAAACTACGGCATCGTCGGACTGATACAACTGGAGAGAGGATATGCCGACACCGAAGACATGACCGCGGAGCAGGCACTGGCGGAATACGACAAACACGCACAGGCCGCACTCGAGCTCATGCTGAGAAAAAACCACGACTACGACGAGGCCTGGCGCTCTATGCGCGTGAGTTCATACACAGACCTCATACTGATGAAGCTGTTCCGTACTAAACAGATAGAAGGCAACAACGGAAACACCTTGATATCCGAGGGCATTGACGCCAACTATCTCGACATGATCAACTATTCTGTCTTCGCCATCATTAAACTGACAGAAGCGAATGAGAGTGAGAAATAAGAAACTCGTCACGGGACTGCTCGTCAACGGATGCAGGCTGCTGCTTGCCCTGACATTCATCTTATCAGGATTTGTCAAGGCGAACGATCCGTACGGCACAGTCTATAAGATACAGGACTACTTGACTGCCGTCAACGCCCCGGACATGCCGAGGCTGGCGCTTCTCACAGCGTCCATAGCACTGGCATTCACAGAGTTCACGATAGGCGTGTCACTGCTCTTCGGAATAAGCAGACGTCCGACAGCGAGACTGACGACAGCGTTTCTGTCTGTCATGACTCTCATCACACTATACCTCTTCATCTTCAATCCCATCAGCGACTGCGGATGCTTCGGAGACGCCATAATACTGACAAACGGACAGACTCTGGCAAAAAACATCATACTGCTGGCTGCAGCCATGGTAATCACGAAATGGCACTACAGACTAATCGAGTTCGTAAGCGACAACTCAAAATGGCTGATATCAACAATAAGCATGCTCTTCCTTCCAGCAGTCGCCATATACAACGTGGTCAACCTGCCAACTTTCGACTTCTCACCATATAAGACGGGAACGGACATGAAGGCTCTCTACGACTCACAGGACAGACAACAGTTCGATGTCAAGATCGTGTACGAGAGAAACGGAGAGACTATGGAGATTGACATAGACGACGAGGACCCGGACAGCACGTGGACATACGTCGAGACAAGAAGAGAGAGGACTGGCGGCGAGGACATGACCAAAGGGGCGCTCTTCATCACGGACAAAGACGGATACGACCTGACGAGGGAGATATTCACCAAGAACGGATACACGTTCCTGCTGTCCATACCCGACCTGACAAACGCCGACGAGGAAAGTATAGATCTCATAAACGAGATATACGACTACTCCCTCGAGAACGGATATGACTTCTACTGTCTCACTGGCTCAGAGGAGGAGAAAGCGCAGACATACTGGAGTGAGCATACCGGAGCGGAATACGACTTTTATTTCTCGGACGAGAGGGAGCTGAAGACTTTCGTACGCTCCTCACCGGGACTGGTCCTGCTCAAAGACGGAGTGATAATCCACAAGTGGAGCAACAACAATCTGCCGGACGAATATACGCTGACAGACAGACTGGAGAAACTTGAGCTTGGGAAGATGAGGGAGAACAGCACAAGGAAAAAGATGAGCGTCATGTTCTTCATGTTCATTGGACCATTGCTCATACTGACCATCATAGACAGACTGTTCATCGGATGGCGTTTCTACAGAGAGATGAAGAGAAAGACCAAAGAACTGAATCTCGATGACATCGACCGACATCTGAAACTGGAGGACATAGAAAAGAAAATCTCCGGCGGACATGAGAACAATAAAAGACACCGAACATGATGTCAGACAAAGTAAAGACAGATAACACAAAATATTTTCGTTTAACAATTAAAAATTTAAAGAAATGGCAAAGAAAATTGTTGCTGGTAACTGGAAGATGAATAAGAATCTCCAGGAGGGTATCGAACTCGCACAGGGCCTCAACGAGGCACTCGCTGCTGACAAGCCTAACTGTGATGTGATCATCTGCACACCATTCATCCACCTCGCAAAGGTGTCTGAGATAATCAACCATAACGTTATCAACCTCGGTGCTGAGAACTGCGCTGACAAGGCTTCAGGCGCATACACTGGTGAGGTGTCTGCAGAGATGGTAAAGTCAACAGGTGCTGAGTACGTGATCCTCGGTCACTCTGAGCGTCGCGAGTACTACAATGAGACTCCAGAGATTCTCAAGGAGAAGGTAGACCTCGCTCTCGCTAACGGCCTCAAGATTCTCTTCTGCATCGGTGAGTCACTCGCACAGCGTGAGGCTAACGAGCAGAACGCAGTCGTAAAGGCTGAGCTCGAGGGTTCCGTATTCCACCTCACAGCGGAGCAGTTCGCTAACGTCGTTATCGCATACGAGCCAATCTGGGCTATCGGTACAGGTAAGACAGCTACTGCTGACCAGGCTGAGGAAATCCACGCTTACATCCGCTCTGTCATCGCTGACAAGTACGGCAAGGCTGTGGCTGACAACACTTCAATCCTCTACGGTGGCTCTTGCAAGGCTTCTAACGCTCCAGAGCTCTTCGCTAAGCCAGACATCGACGGTGGACTCATCGGTGGCGCTTCCCTCAAGGTCGCAGACTTCAAGGGTATCATCGACGCTTGGAAATAATACAGACGTAAGAAGACATGACAACTGCGGAAGCCATGTCACAACAAAAGACAAGAGCAAGGAACGCATGTTCCTTGCTCATCTTCCTAAAACAAGAAAATTATGCGCAAATCACTTCTACTCATACTAATCATAGCACAAGCCGCATTCTCTGCTCTCGACGCACAAAGTTTCTCACAGAAACTGACCACCCCTACCAAAGGAACAGTCACATTGCACCAAGACCAGAGGCTGACGAGCATTATTGACGGTACGAACACCTCTTCTCTTTCCTTCGACGAGACAACACTGACTGACAAAACAGGAAAGAAAACCAAGGTGAGAGGGTTCAGAATACAAGTGTACTTCGGCGCTTCAAGCAAGGCTGACCAGACCAAGGCACAACGCATCGGATCTTCCATCAACCATAGCTTCAACGAACTCGACTACTATGTCTCTTACAAGTCACCACACTGGAGATGCCGTGTCGGCGACTTCGCCACAAGAGACGAGGCTAAGGAGTATCTCGACAAAATCAAAGAGGCCGGATACGGCAAGGACGCCATGGTGGTGGAGTCTGAGATATTCATCTACCTGCCTAACTAAGCAGACAAGACATACAGACACTGTCACACTCGCCAACACATGTCGAAGACAACGCAACGACGGCGAGATGAGACGACAGGAACTGATAACTGACAAACCATGACTGACGAGTACGGACGACGTACCCGTAAGACAAATCACACCATGTCAAGGAGAATAAACGATTAACACCTTGGCTATAAAGACTACAGATTTGATACCTCAAGCCACCATAGATAGAATTATAGACTCCGCCAACATCGTGGACGTGGTCTCCGAGTATGTCACACTACGACGCTCGGGGGCGAACTACAAAGGTCTGTGCCCTTTCCATGACGACAAGACACCTTCATTCATGGTGTCTGCGTCGAAAGGAATATGTAAGTGCTTCAGCTGCGGCGTGGGTGGCAACGCTGTCCATTTCATAATGCAGATTGAACAGCTCACCTATTACGAGGCACTAAGGTTTTTAGCGAAGAAACAGGGCATTGAGATTGAGGACAAGGAACTGACTCCAGAACAAAGGCAGTCAATAAACGAGAGGGAAAGCATGTTCGCCATCAACGAATGGGCGAGCAAACAGTTCTACGAGAACCTGAAAAACGACAGCGACGGACGAGCTTTGGGACTCGCGTATTTCCGAAGCAGAGGATTCCGTGATGACATCATTGAACGATTCCGCCTCGGATTCTCTTTAGACAGATGGGACGGTATACAGGAGAAGGCGAAAAAGGACGGATACAAAGACGAGTATCTCGTCAAGACCGGACTGTGCTACCGTAAGGATGACGGCAAGATAAATGACCGCTTCAGAGGGCGCGTGATGTTTCCTTGGTTCAACGTGAGCGGAAAAGTGGTGGCATTCGGAGGACGAGTGCTCGACTCACGTACAAAAGGCGTGTCACAGAAATACGTCAACTCACCTGAGTCGGAGATATACAGCAAGGCAAGGGAGCTTTACGGAATCTTCCAGGCTAAAAAACAAATCGCCAAGGAAGACTGCGTGTACATGGTGGAAGGATATACGGACGTGATATCCATGCACCAGTGCGGTATAGAGAACGTGGTGGCGAACTCTGGAACGGCACTCACTCAGGAACAGATAAGACTGCTCCACAGATACACCAACAACATAGTACTGCTGTACGACGGCGACGCTGCGGGGATACACGCGGCGCTGCGAGGAACGGACATGCTCCTCGCAGAGGGCATGAACGTGAAGATTCTGTTGTTTCCCGACGGAGACGACCCGGACAGCTTCGCCCGCAAGCACAACTCGACGGAGTTCAAGGACTACATCAACAGACATCAGACCGACTTCATAATATTTAAGACAAACCTGCTGCTCGATGACGCAGGACACGACCCAATCAAAAAGGCCAACCTGACCAAAGACATAGTCAAGAGCATATCGGTCATACCAGAGGAGATTGTTCGCTCGACGTACATACACGAGTGCTCAGAGATGCTGCAAATCGACGAGGCCGTGCTGCTGCGACAGACACAGAAGGACAGGGCTGCCGCACTGGAAGAGGTACGAAAAGAGGCTGAGAGGGCAAGGGAACGCGCCAGATATCTCGCACAAAAAGAGGCAACCAAACCTAACGGCGAGAACGACGACACACAAGAAACGCAAAAAGAAGAGCAGCGCACACTACCTCAAGACACTGCGGACGTAACCGACAGACAAGCCCCGATAACCGGCGAGACAAACACGACGGACACACAACATACGATAAAGACACCCGCCGTCGAGGATGTGCTCAACATGCGAAGGCAGACGGCAGAGGACAGGAAGTTTGAGGGTCTGGAGCGTCTGATAATGCGTATCATCATACGATATGGAGCTGATAAGGTCAAGATGAACGATGATGACGATAACATAATTGAAGTAAGCATGATTGAGTTCGTCAGACAGCAGATGGAGCTCGGAGACCTACATTTCCGCACACCAATCTACACCAAGATGCTGAATGAGGTGTTCGAACACCAGAACGATGAAGGATTCAGTCCAAGCCGTTATCTCACCTACTCACCCGATGAGGACATAAGCAGGGAAGCCGTCAATCTGCTCAGTGACAGATATCAGCTGAGCAGTAAAGACATGGAGCAGGTGACGCCGGCACAGGAAATGGCACCGAGCCAGATAGAGCACATCATCTATGACTACAAATTCGCGTGCATAGAGACTGAGCTTAAACAATGTAAGATGAGCCTCACCTCGCCAGAGATATCCAATGACGACGAGGCTTGCAAACAAATCTTACAGCGAATAATGGAATTAAGCAATATGCGACGAGGACTAGCCAAAGAGCTGGGCGAGCGTGTACTCTTAAAATAATAGTCCTATCAACAACTTAGACTTCGACATAAAATATATTCAGGGAGTGGGTCCCGTCAAAGCGGCTCTGCTGAATAAGGAACTCGGTATCAAGACACTGAGACAGCTCTTGGTGTATTATCCATATAAATACATCGACAAGAGCCGTATTCACAAGATAAACGAGATTGACGGAAATATGCCGTATGTGCAGCTCGTGGGAAGGATACTGTCAACAGAAGAGGCAGGTGCGGGAAGGACAAAAAGACTCATATCGCATTTCTCCGACGGAACAGGCGTGGTGGACCTGGTCTGGTTCCAGGGACTGAAATACATAGTAAAAAGTCTACAGCCCGGCAAGCCGATTCTCGTGTTTGGCAAACCTACCCTGTTCAACTCAAGGATACAGATCACGCATCCGGAGATGGAGGATGCGCCGGACAACGTACACACCACGACTCACGAGATGACGGGACTTTTCGGTACGACACACGAGCGGATGACGTATGAGGCAACGCCCTCATTCGCTTTCAAGCCTATATACAACACATCCGAGAGGATGAAGAAAGGATTCCTGAACAGCAGCGCATTGGCGAAAATCACCGCCAACATGTTCAAGCTCCTGAAGGAACCGTTCGAAGAGACACTGCCGTCATACATCATCGAAGAGTACAGACTCATCTCTTATGACGAGGCAATAAGAAACATACACTATCCATCGTCTCCGGACATGTTACGCAAGGCGCAACTGAGGCTGAAGTTTGAGGAGCTGTTCTACGTACAGATGAACATACTCAGATATGCCAAGACAAGACAAAACAACACACATGGTCTGATGTTCGGGATTGTCGGTGACTCCTTCAACACATTCTACAGAGACTGTTTGCCTTTCCCGCTCACCAACGCTCAGAAGAGAGTGATAAAAGAGATACGCTCTGACATGAGAAGCGGCAAGCAGATGAACAGGCTTGTGCAGGGTGACGTGGGCAGCGGCAAGACGCTGGTAGCCTTGATGTGCGCACTGATAGCTGTCGACAACGGCTACCAGGCTTGTCTCATGGCTCCTACGGAGATTCTCGCCGAGCAGCACCTGGAGACGCTGAGAGGCTTTCTTAAGGATATGAAAGTCAACGTGGAACTGCTGACAGGCTCCGTCAAAGGAAAGAGACGTGACATGGTTTTGCAAGACCTGCTAAGCGGCAAGACAAACATACTGGTGGGCACACACGCCGTCATCGAGGACAACGTGGTGTTCAACAGTCTTGGACTCGTCATCATCGACGAGCAGCACCGTTTCGGTGTGGCACAGAGAGCCAAGCTGTGGAGAAAAAACGAGGTGTCACCCCATGTGCTGGTGATGACAGCCACACCAATCCCACGCACACTGGCGATGACCCTCTACGGAGACCTCGACGTGAGCGTCATTGACGAGCTGCCGCCAGGAAGGAAACCTATCAAGACAATACACCGTTTCGACTCGCACAGGGAACAGATTTACAACATGATGAGACATGAGCTGCAAACAGGCAGGCAAGTGTACATCGTCTATCCACTCATACAAGAGAAAGAGAAATACGTGCCACAAATCGACGCCGACTACTCCTTCGAAGGCAAGGACGGCTCCAACGTACTCTCCCCTACTGCGCGCAAGAGACAAGAGTCGCTCGACATGAAAAATCTGGAGGACGGCTACACACAGATATGCAAGGCCTTTCCCGAATATAAGGTGGGTAAGGTACACGGCAAGCTCAAGCCTGCCGAGAAAGACATTGAGATGGAGGCGTTCGCCAGCGGCCAGACACAGATACTCGTCGCCACGACAGTCATCGAGGTGGGCGTCAACGTGCCCAACGCATCGGTCATGATTATCGAGAACGCCGAACGCTTCGGACTCAGCCAGCTCCATCAGCTGCGAGGCAGAGTGGGAAGAGGAGCAGACCAGTCATACTGCGTGCTCGTCACTAACTTCAAGATATCAGAGACCACGAGAAAGAGAGTGCAGATAATGGTTGACTCCTCCGACGGCTTCGAGATAGCAGAGGAAGACCTCAAGCTAAGAGGACCCGGCGACCTGGAGGGTACTCAGCAGTCCGGCATGGCATTCGACCTGAAGATTGCCAATCTGGCGAGAGACGGTCAGATACTCACGTTTGCCAGAGCCGCCGCCAACAAGGTCATCACGACAGACCCGGACGAGAACAACGGACAAAACACAATGATATGGCGCAAACTGAAGGAGATGAGAGACACCAACATCAACTGGGGAGCCATCAGCTAACACAAGAAAAGAACAATGAGAACGACACTCACACTGATACTCTTGACTCTGTCACACATATGCATGGCATACGACTTCTCCGTGGACGGCATCTACTATTCCGTCAACAAAGACGGAGCGACTGTGACTGTCATGTACCATTCCGCTGACGGCGACTCATATCAGGGCGATGTGGTCGTGCCTCAACGTATAACATACGACGGCATGTCATACAAAGTGACAGAGGTCGGCGCTTTCGCCTTCGCCAACTGCCACAGACTGCGACATGTCACCCTACCCGACTCACTGAAGACAATAGGCAGCTTCGCCTTCTCAGGCTGTGACTCACTTGAGAACGTCACACTGCCCACAGGACTCATCAGCCTCGGAGCGTCAGCACTGACAAGCTGCAAGGCACTCACAGAGTTACGTATCCCAAAGAATGTAACGGAGATAGGCAACAGCATCATAGAGGGCAGCTACTCCGTCTCTTCCATAACCGTGGACGAGAGGAACAGCGTGTTCGACAGCAGGGAGAACTGCAACTCCATAATACACACGGCGTCGGAGACACTGCTGACCGGATGTTACACGTCACACATTCCTGACGGCGTCACTTCCATCGCCGACTATGCCTTCCACCTCTGTGACAGTCTCAAAGAGATAGACATACCCGACGTTGTCAGCCACATCGGACAATATGCCTTCGCCAACTGCTCAAAATTAGAGAGGATACACTTGCCGGAAAGCATTGACACCATACCTTTCGGACTATTCTGGAACTGTGTGAGCCTCAACGATGTCAACGTGCCGTCACACGTGGTCTCAATAGAAGGCATGGCATTTTCCGGCTGCCGCTCTCTGACGGGTGTCAACATTACCGGCGGCATAAAGAGAATAGGATGGAGCGCTTTCAAGAACTGCCCGGCACTAAGGGTCTTAGTCATGGGAGACAGCTATCCGGCAGTCAGCTACGGAGCGTTCGACAGCGACATCGCAGACCGTGTATCTTTGTGTGTGCCGGACACAGAGACGAGCACGTATGACAACGCCACGTTCTGGAAAGACATAAAGGACAAAAGGTCATATGTCACCTCATACGCACTGCTTACCAATAACAAGGTGTATAACATACTCAAGAGGACCACGGCAAGACCACTGACTGCCGTCACGCCCGACATCGCTGCGTATAACGCTGTTAGCGACAAGGGACTTGACTATTCCCTGTCCGCCTGGCACTACCTGTCCGCAGACGGTGACGACTACCTCTTCAATATCGGACAAGAGAGATTCCTTAACCATGTGAACGAGCTGACAACCATACCATGCAGCATCGACATCAGCGAGCAAGAGGGAACAGTCTGCATCGACGGCACGTATGACAATATCTTCGTGACCAACGAGAATGTGAAGTGGAGCGACAATGCGTATAACATAATAACGGACATCAGAAACGTTAACGACCCGTCAAACAACAGCTCACACTCTTATCGACTGGATGGTGTCATGACGACCGGAGACTACAGACACGTCATAATACAAACGATGAGTGACGGCACACGTAAGCTCATACTTCACACACGCTGACGTCTCATGTTTTTACGCTTACCGTCACCCATCAGACATGACACTCACCTTCCCTATCCTCTCCTGTCCCGAGACTGTCCCATTTATTGAGTTCCCCCATCATGGGAGCAGCGTATCACTCATCTGCGTTTCGAGTATGTCGTCGTCGCATCAGCATACTCGTCGGCCAACACATACGCACCTGTGCTCACACCGTCGACGGTTGTCTCACAGCGTGAACGTCCCCGATAGACATATTTAAGATTCTGGTCAATCACCGCCTTGAGCACATCCGAGCCCCCGTATGATGTGCTGCCCATGAAATCGCCGTAGACATATCCGAGGCGTCCCTCAAGACTGCTCAACAATGAGGCGACATAAGGATTCATCGTCTTAGCGTAAGTGGAAGGAGACTTGGTGATGGACCACGCCATGCTTATGAACGTATAATAATAGCGTGACGTGTTGTCTGCCGTCGCCGCACTGAGCATATTGCAGACGTATGTCTGTTTGCTGCTCGTGCTCGTCGTGCTGTAGTAGTCGGACACGCTGACTGACGGTCCTCCCTGACCCCAGGAATAATAGATATATGCGCTTGATGACTCGCTGTCGTCAGGCCATCCGCTCACTATACCCCCATAAACGACGTCCCAGTAACCATTCGAGCTGTTGCCGTACGGGTTCTTGCTCACGATGACCACCTTACCTCTCATATCCGCCAACGTCTCATTTCCCGTGATCCATCCTCGCAGGTATGCACTGTAGTTGGCGAAGCACTCACGTAATGATGCTCTCCATGTCTCCGACTGGTCTGTGAGAGAGAACAGGAACTTAGAGTTTTCCTTTTGTACCAGCAGGGAGACGCACTCTGAAGGATTGTCCTGCACGAAAGCCACGATAGTGGCCATAGCGTCCTTAAACAGTACGCCAGTAGACGATGAGCCGTGATAAATCAACAGGTTGTCCAGCTCTATGTCACTTGACGAGTTGGACGTGTAACGAGGACGCAGGTCTAACGCGCGCACGCCATTGGCGAGCAGCCCGGCTATCGTCTCACTCTGACAGCGGCTGGCGGACGAGCTGCAGCCGCTGGTTGCGGCGTCGTGAGCACCTGGAGTACTCATCAGACTGAACTTCACATTACCAGGTATGGCAGACATCCAGTTGTTTACACGAGAGGCTGACGAGGCTGCGCCGAAATAAATCTTCTTATAAAACGGCTTACATACTGTGGCGCCGGACACGCCGGACATCGTCATCTCCGTCGTGGCGCTGCCCATGTCGGACGCCACAGACTTGGTGTAGTAGTTACCGTCATCATCCTTGACAGTTACGGTGACGCCGCCTGTCAACGTCACAGGGAGCAAGTGCAGACGTACCATTGAGGCGCCGTTGACGTTGCTGACCATCACGACGTCACTCTGTGAGCTTGAGGCATAGTCGGAAGCGTCGGAAGAGGACACCGCAATCGCGCCACTCTCCGTATCATACGTGAAAGCGCCGGCTATGGACACTCCGCTGTTCGACATCACACTGACTGAGGATGCCGTGACGCCAAGCGATGACAGGTCCACGTCAATAACTGACGTGAGATGTCTGAAAGAGAAAAGTATCTCACCACCATCGGAGGCAGCCTCCGACACCATATACGGGCCCATGTCGCCGTCCGTGTTCTCGCTCATATCCTGCTCCGCATATATCATAGTGGACACCACTCCATCGTTCCACGCAGACACGGCATCCGCCGGATAGAAAACATAGTAGTCTTGCGACACTTCCGTGTCGCAAGAGAAACTGTTTTTACCGCTCACCACGCCGAAAGCACACGAGTCACCATACGATGTCACCACATTGTATGAGTAGTTAAGCATGCCATCCGACACACTCACCTTGTCACCAACAGACCAACTGAATCCATCGTCAGTCACAGCGGTCTGCGTTCCAGATCCGTCACAATACTCACTGTCGAGACATTCGAGCGACTCATACACTGAGCCATAGAAAGCAGCTACGACACTCGACACCTTCTTTTGTGTTCCTTTCTGTGACGCACTCTCCTCTAAATCCGCATAGTCATTACTACAGGCCATAAGCGACAGGCCTGCGCACATTATTATCTTTGAAAAATAAGTTCTCATGATATCATCTGTTATAGTTTTCTGAAAACATCACCTTTTTCACATTTCCGCTGGCATACTTGACAATGCGAATACCTTTATAATCTCTTTTCACCTTGGCGCCTGTCAGGTCGTACACAGCCACCACATCATCGGACAGGTAGTCTGACAATCCGTTGACTCCTTCCGCATCCTCAAACATAACCCTCACCACAACCTGAGAAGACTGGGCAGGCATGTAACAATGGAACGGACGCACGACGGGCTGAACAGAGGAGCCGACGATATAAAACGCCACGCCCTGTGAGTCGGAATGGTGCTGAAGCACATATGAGCCGACTGGTGCAGAAGTCTCCTCGTACACTCCTGCGAGATGACCATTGGCGAAGACTTCTGACGACTTCCTCACACCGATTGGCACCTGTGAGGCGGAATAAGCGCCGGAGGCAGTGACGAGTACAGGAGAGTCAGATGACACGGATGACACGGACGTGGCGTAAATCTCGCACCCCATAGTGCTTATGTCTTTGTCGAGGACGTAAGCGGCGCCGGGAAGGTCTGTGACATCAAAAGGCAGTATCAGTGTGGCATACTCACCTCCGGCGAGTGCGTCCAGAGTATAGCTGGCAGCAGTAGCCGTGAAGGCGTATGGGACAGCGAAAGGATAGCCGTCACTCAACCCAAGGTTGTCACACACATCATCGATGACCACATTACAGCTATTGGATACCTGACCGGCACGAGCATAAATCAAAGCGTTCGGGTTTTCACTCACATCGACACTGACAGATGACAACCCGCTGGCTCCAGCCACATGCAACGCCTTGGCGTCTGAGCTGACTGAGAGGGTCGGCGACTGCTGTCTGCCGAAGAAGTAATGCACATCGTCCCACACGAAGTCCGCCGCCTCACTCGCCTTATGATACAACGTCACTCCGTCAATGAACAGGACGGGATTGGAGCCTGAGCCTTTGGCCGCAGCCACAAAACCGACACTCAACAGTCCTGACGTCTCACTGTCAAGACGGAATGTCAGTCGTCTCAACGTCCACTCCCCATAGGAAAATGACGTGGCAGTGTCATAATATGCAGTGCCGTCGTCAGCAACAAATCCGAAGAGGTTGGAGGAACATGTAATACCGTTGGCATTAGAGTTATAGACCACATAGGACATATTGTAGTAGCCGGCAGGCAAGGTCACGCCTTGTGTATATGCCACTGTGCCAGACCATCCGCATGACATACCGAGCAGACCGCCGTCGGTGACTCCATCGCTGTTGACTGACGGAGCGGAATATCCATTGATCTTATATTGTGAGCCGACAGACGTGACACCTGTGGCGCCCCATGACAGGGAACAGGCATCAGTCCACCCTGTCACCGTTCCGACAGACGCAGATGACTGATCGGCGGAGATAAAGTCATCCTCCGTGTCAAATCCCGTGTTACTTAAGTCAATGTCTGACAGTGTGCCGTCAGCATCTACCGTCTCAAGTGTGACAGCGCCGGCGATGAACCAGGAATAGGCAGCGTCATGTGTGCCCTCGAAACCTAAGTCAATAGTGGCAGTCTCCGTCAGCGAAAATGTCAGTGTGTTGAGGTACTCACCAGCGGCAAAAGCGGAATGTGCGGCAGCCATATCGTTGGCGTATGATGACAAAGACAAGGAACCGAGTGAGACCACGGCAACCGACTCGTCACCCGCCACGAGATAGGCGTTAGACACCGTCGGCGCCACATCATAAGAGATGCCTTGTCTATAGAAAGCATTGGCACTGAGACGATATGTGCCTGACGGCAAAGTGACCGACTGCTTCATGGAATAGGAGGTGAGACTCAGAGAAGCCCAACCGGCATAGGCCTCAGCCACCTGACTTGACGTGTTGTACGTCCAACTTCCACCCGTGGCGGACAAGGTCCACGCTCCCGTGTTGGCGGACAGGTCAGCGTCAGTAATGTAAAGGGATGTGACGTCCTCACACATCGCGCGCTCCGTGTTGGTGAACAATGACAACAGCAGAGCTAAAAGAAACACAAATTTCCTTTCTCGAAATGGACACATAAAGTTTTAAAATTAAAGGTTAGTTGATGATTAGTTGATAATATAAAATGCTTCAGTTCATTAATCTATTTCAGGTTTCGCAAATGTAAGAAAAAACAAGCCACCACACACATTTTATCCAGAAAATCAAGCTTTTTTGTGTAAATTCATCATCCTCGAGACATTTTCTTCGCTTTTCGTCACATTCATGTTGTCGTAAACGCAAAAAAGATCCGTGACTGTCGTCACGGATCACATAACCTGCTGATTGAAAAAAAAGTATTATCTCTTCGACTTCACGTACTCACTAGGAGTCATGCCATACTCGTTCTTGAAATTCTCAGAGAACCTCTTAGGTGAGCTGTAACCGACCTGATAGGCAATCTCCGCAATCTGCATCTGTGACTTGTCCAACAGCTGGCAAGCGCGTTTGAGACGCATGACACGGATAAACTCATGCGGTCCGCGTCCGGTGATGTTGACGAGTTTCTTGTATAAGTTAGTGCGTGACATACCCACTTCCCTTCCCAGAGACTCAACGGAGAAGTTCTCGTCCGACATGTGCTCCTCCACAATCCTCATCACGTTGTTCACAAACTTCTCGTCCAAAGGCGTGATGGCGATGTCTGACGGTCTGAGGTCCATCTTACTGCTGAACATGTTATGACGCTTGTCTGCCCACTCCACGAACTTACGCACTCGCAGACGGAGATGCTCCACGTTGAACGGCTTGGTGATATAGTCGTCCGCACCTTGCTGCAGTCCGTCGATGACAGCCACATCGGCAGTCTTCGCAGTCAACAATATGACCGGGATGTGAGACCACTGCACCGTTGTCTTTATCCTCTTACATAACTCAAGACCATCAATATTTGGCATCATGACATCACTGACCACAAGGTTGACATTGTTTTCTCCCAAGACAGTCAACGCCTCCTCACCGTCAGTGGCAGTAAGCACATTGTACTCATCCCTCAAACTATCCGCCACGAACTCGCACATGTCGTGGTTGTCATCTACCACCAATACTGTGTAAGTCTCATCGTCAGCCCTAACACTAACATTATCAAGGTTATCCACACCACTCAGCGAGTAAGTATCAGCGGTGCGCGGTATTCCTGTTCTATATTTGTCGCCTGAAACGGATTTTATCGGTAGTGTCACTCTGAACACTGAACCTCTCGGATTATTGTCCTTGACGCACACTGTACCTCCATGCATCTTGACATACTCACTGACCACGTGCAGCCCTATGCCGCTTCCAGTTTTCTCGTCACTGGCCTTCACCTGATAGAAACGCTGGAAGACAGCTTCCTTCTCTTCGTCATCGATGCCTATGCCATCGTCCGACACATCAATCACGAGCGTGTCACCGTCCTGTCTAAGGTCGACACCCACCTCTCCCTTGTCCGGAGTGAACTTGAAGGCATTGCTGAGCAAATTGTACATTATCTTATCTATTTTCTCTGCGTCAAAATCCATGACAAACGTCTCCACGTCAGCATGGAACGACAGTCTAATCATCCTCTCGTCCGCATAGTCAGTGAATGAGTGACAGGCGTTACGCACATACTGCACGATGTCTGAAGATTGCAGATTCAGTTTCTCCGCACCGACGTCCAGCCTACGGAAGTCCAGCAGCGTGTTCACCTGATGCATCAGCAGGTCAGCGTTCTTATGCATGACGCGCAGACGTGCCTTCACCCTGTCCGGCAGATTCTCGTTCAGCATACTCTGCAGAGGGCTGATGATCAGCGTCAATGGCGTTCTCAGATCGTGACTGACATTAGTGAAGAAACGCAGTTTCATCTCAGACAGGTTGACGGCCTGCTCGCGTTCCATCTCCTCACGGTGTTTCTCAATCTTACGTCTCTGTCTCCTTCTCAGCACTAAGCCCGCGTACGACGTCATTGCCAGCAGTACACAGACGTATAACGCTAAGGCCCATTTTGATGCGTAGAACGGCGGGCTGACCTTGATACGCAAGGTGGCAGTCTCCCCCCAGTCACTGCCTTCGCCTCGTGACTTCAGCTCGAGCACGTACTCACCGGGTCCGAGAGAGAGGAACGAGATTTTGTTATCGTTTGTCTCCACCCAGTCATCGATAAACCCTTTTATGCGATAGGCAAACGTCACCTGTCTGGCGTTAACGAGGTTTCCCGTGAAATAGCTCACGGAAATCTGATAGTCATTATACCTGAGATTGAGACAGCCATTGTCTAATGAACGAACCGAGTCGCCCACGAAGATATCCGTGAACACGGGCATCGTGTTCACATTGTCCGTGAACGCTCTCTTTGGTGTCACCATAACATAACCGCGGTCGCCACCCATCAGGATCTCGCCATCAACACCTCTCGTCGTGGCGAACTTATTGAAGTAATTAGTCTGCAGTCCGTCTTCCATCGTGAAATTACGTATGCGGAAAATCACGCCGCCGCGTTCTCCGTATGACATCCTCACGCATGACAGTCCTATACCAGTACTCAGCCACACGTCACCCATATTGTCAACAATAATACTCTTGACGTTCTCATCATAAAGCCCTGTACTTTTATCTATATAATATAAGGAGTCGCTATGCAGGTCCCATCCAGTCATTCCCGTCGAATGTCCCAGCCATAGGAATCCGTTCTTCTTGTCGAGGCACATTGATCCGACGAAAGAGCTGTAGAAAGGCTGTTTGCCAGACCTGTTAGTCTTCAGCAGTTGTCCTTTACCGCTGACGAGGTCACAGATCCATAAGCCGTACGAAGTGCCGACATACACCTTGTCCTCACCGTCATACTCCAGGCATAATCCGTATATCGTGCCTCCGTCACCAGCGTCGAACACCCGTCCCTTACACGTCTCAGTGTCGAACAATGACAGAGGTCCGAAAGCGGAGGAGTACCAGATGACGCCATCACGGTCAAGCACCATCTGCCACACGGAGTTGTGAGGCAGAGAGCCGTCTGAGCTGGTGTACACCTTATGAGACTTAGTGCCGTTCATACGGAACAAGCCCTCGTTATACGAACCGACCCACACCGTGCCATGACGGTCCTGAAGCAGTGAGGACACTGTGATGTTCGGGACAGAAGTCTTCTCCACCTCACCATTCCCATGCTCCACGAAAACGCCGTCACCGTCGGTACCAAGCCAGAGACGGCCATAATCATCATACATCATGGTACTGATGTCACCACACGACCGCCCTTTGTTCACGAAGAAGTTATATTGCTCATTACAGTACGACACACCAGTCTTCAAGTGACCGAGCCACATGGTGCCGTTCTTGTCACAGAGAAGAGAGGTGACATTGTCCGACGACAAAGACATAGGGTCGCCGACCACATGCTTGAACTGACTGAAACGCCCCGAGTGTTTGTCACGGAGGAACACGCCGCTATGGTCTGTCGCTATCCATATCTTTCCTTTGCCGTCGTCGAGTATAGAGCGTATGGCGTTGCTCTTCGACTTGCCGTTAGGGGGCAGAATGACCATCTCCGGTTTTTTGTCTGTGTCATGTTGGTAGACGCATATCTTCTCACTGACAAGCGAGTACACCCACAGATTACCGTCATCGTCGACGTACAGCTTGAGATATCCGAACTCCTTCACCATCTCCTCCGGCAAGGACAAGACACGAGTGTCGCCACCGTAGCGAGGGCTGAAGCACGTCACGCTGTTGTCATGGCAAAAACACACTCCATCACGATATGTCTTGACACACAAACGTCCGGGGGACGCACTTCTCAAGTCGACGTCCCAAGACGAAAGCTCGGATTGTCCAAAGTCATAGTGATAGACTTTCTTTGCGGTCAACACCCAAAGATTCCTGTCCTTATCCGTGCAGATGCTGTAAGCGCCGTCCATCTCCATTCCAAGAGATTTGAGGTACGACACCGCATCTGTGTCGAACGTACCACGTTCTCGCACATAACGCACATAGTACGACTCCGCCTCAATCCACATGTCGCCATTGCAATCCTCTTGAATGTCAGCCACGCTGTTCACGTTATGACTGTCGTCATACTTAAAGAATGTCTTCACCTCATAACCGTCGAATCTGTTGAGTCCGCACGCCGTGCCGACCCAGAGAAAGCCGCGGCTGTCGACAAGCAAGGTGTTGACGGTGCTGCTTGACAAGCCGTCGCTCGTGTCCAGAGAATGGAAAAGAGGCGTCTGCGCCAAGGACAGACGAAAGGAGGAAAACAGTAACGCTAAGGTCACCAGAAAGGATATTGTGTTTTTACATGTCATAGTCTGAGACTTGTCTTTGGTTATTGGTTTAATTCTCACCACGCGACGACGCCAATAGACACACATTACCGTCAAGGCACATACATCGACGCGCGCAGTAACGCGAAGTTAATTATTTTACGTCAAAAGACAAACGTAACATCGATAAACATCGCTGGCACGTCTTTTCATGCTCAGCGTGTCGTCTCAAAAACTCACTATCTCTGACACCAGTGTGTCGCTGAGGAAATCAGAAGGATAAATCACCATACCCTTTCTGCCCAAGGGATTACGTCGAGACGGTGATGAGACAAGGGGTACTCCGGCCGCGCGGAAGCTTCTCCACACCAGTTCGGCGCAATACATCTCAACGCTGTCCTCAAGAACATAGTCATGGTCGAACAACACGCCGTCACGGTATTTGCCGACAGCATACTCCACCACCACTCGTTTCAGGTCGTCATCACACAACACACGAGCCACGGCACCGTTTCTCGTCCTTGTGACGGAAAAGAAGGAATCGACAGGCTCATACTTGAGTCTGTCGATTCCTTCTGGCCCACTCTCCCCTGGCACGGCATGAACGACCATCCATCCGCACGCGCTGTCATGGCAAGCGATGCCAATATGAGAATATGATGAACCGCTGACCATGGACACCGCACTGCTCTCGATACCGTATCCGCATCTGAGCAACAGGTCGCCGTCACGCAACAGTCCTGAGTCAAACGTCTGTCTCACCGTCTCTTTACGGCCGCACCCTGTGAGAGCAGCGCAGACAGAGAGACAGACACACAGTAGAAAGATGACGTGATGCCTCATGTGTCACTTACCGCCATCAATCTTCCACTCATCATCCACCTTGACAAGATTCGTCGTCTCCTGACTTGTCTCACCGTTGCCGAACTTCAGGGTATAAGTAACCTTAGCGGTGTTACCATCCTCGGTCACCTCCTCGCCATCAATAGAGAAGTCACTGATACCACCTTTTTTTTCAAACGACTTACTCACCTTCTGCTCCATAAATCCGACAAGCTCCTGTTTCTTCTGCTCATCCATGGAGTCACTGAACTGGCACATATCTATAGCCTTGGAATACTCCTTATCCTTCAGGGCGCTCACGAATTTCTCTGTCACACTCTTAGGTGTGTTCTTGGAGCAGGACACAAAAAAACATATGCCCGCCACGATTGCGAATAAAGACAAGATTTTTTTCATAATAAACATTTTTTGATTAAGATTGATGCAAAGGATATTTGTAGCCTGACGGACAAGCCGCCAGGCATATATAAGTCAATGTCTCAATAAGGCCACTGTGCGGCACTCACACCTTCCTTGACACCTTCCAGCGCATAACTGTTATAAATCGTGCAGTCCGCTCTGTTGATAATCGTCATGGTGCCGTCCACAGGGTTAGACGGGAATCCATTGGTGTCCCAAGTGAAAGGAATGATACCTCTTTCTACTCCATACTGGTTTACCAGTTTATAGAACAAACGGATTGATGCATTATGCTTGTCCTTATCCGTGCTGATGGTACGCCATACCGCTCCGTACTCACCTAAGATGACCGGATAGCCCTTAGAAGTGTACGTCTGCTTCAGCTTGTCAAACTGCTCCACCATGTATGACTCCTCGCCCCATGTGGCGTTGTTTGACGCACTGAGAGTGGAATGATTGTCCGTTCCCCAGAAATACACGTTGGAGTCGTATGTCCCACAGAACTGTCCCGGGTCATAATAGTGCACCTCAACCATGAGATGTCCTGCCTCTTCTGGCAGTTTGTCAGTACCCATATATGTGCAGGCGGAGCTAACATTGGCACCAGGTCCCTGCACAACTAGCGTACGTGTGTTATTGTTACCGCCCGTGACGCGTACAGCCTCCACGAACGCCTTGTTATATTTGACGAGCGTTGATGTCAATGTGCTGTGTCTGCTGTTGAAGAGGCTATACTCTTGGAACGGCTCGTTTAGACCCGCGAAGAGCACATGCTCGTCATAGTCCTTGAACTCATTAGCTATCTGAGTCCACAGATATTTCAGCGTCATGATTTTCTTGTTCACGTCAACACCTGACAATGACTTGTATGATGACGAGCTACCGCTGAATCCGAGTACCTCAAGCCAGCCGCCGTCCCAATGGTCATTGAGGACGACATACAGACCATCTGACACACAGTAGTCGACCACCTCTTTCACTCTCGCCATCCATTTCTCGTCAATAACAGGCTCCGACTCCGTACCTCCGGATATATGTCCACACACCCAAGACACTGGGATGCGCACGGAATGGAAGCCAGCGTCCCTGACTGCGTCGATGACCTGCTGAGTGGTCTTTGTCTTCTGCCAGTATGTCTCACGAGCCACGCCGCCCTTGTTAGTAAAGTTCTCAGCCTCACCGCCACAAGCCTCCAGTGTATTACCGAGGTTCCATCCAGGATACATCAGCTTAGCAATGTCCGCAGCCGTCGCAGTGATATTACCCGGGTCGTAAGCGGCCTGAGTGATTGTCACGGTGTCAGCCAGCTCACCAAATCTGTAGATGACTGTGGCAGTCCTCGCCTCTCCCTCGTTAGCCGCCACAGAATATGTCCTGGTATAGGCTTTCAGTCCACGTGTTGACGTGGCGCTCACCCATGTCGGTTCACTGATTGTCTCGGTGAAATCGACGTTGGCCTTCACCGTCACTGACACCTGTCCACCAGAGGCAGAGACGAAATAGCTGGTCTGTCCAACTGTCAGTCCGTCATCCTGTGACTGTGTGACAACTACCTGACGTGTCACGTTACCTTGTCTCACTGTGATTCTCGCCACACGCTCGTCGTACGTAGTGTTTGCAGACACGGTAACAGTACACGTAGACTTCGTGTCTGCATCGACGGCACCGACTGAGACAGAACACCAGTCAGCATCGGAAGACAACTGAGGAGAAATGGCTCCTGTTATCACGAACGTGGCACTACCCTCACTCTTGGAGAACAGAAGCTCGCTCTCAGATAAAACAACACTGTTAGTGATGACAGTCTCCACAGTACTCGTGTCATCGTCTCCGCAAGAAGCCAGACACATCATGTTTCCCATCATTGACAGAAAAACACAGATAACGTAAAATGTTTTTCTCATATTGTTTTTACACGATATTAAATGATTAGCATCTCAAAATTATGTCATTTAAAACTAACAAACAAATTTTGAATAGAAAAAATACGGAAACCCGTCAGAAACTCGCTATTTCATTATAATTCTGTCCGCTAAACAGATTACACCGTTGTACTTGTGTGAGGGACGCTCAGACATTACATAAGCACAACAATGATAATAACTCACGCAATACTTATGCATGAGTTGTGTCTAAATTTAACAGCACCAGTCGGCTTGCCGCTCCTAAATTGTCACAAAAAACACAAAGCTGGCATAACAAAAGAGGACGTGACCAAATTTCAAATCCACACCACTAATTTTTACTGTCCGAAACTCCTCTTTTTCCATTGATGTCTGTCATCGGAAAAATGCTTTACCGTTTTTTCCCGTGTCTTATTCGGCGTCTGAAATTCTCAGGTTAGGACGTTGAAAAGTTCAGGTTAGGATTTTGAAAACTGCAGACCTGCGTATAGACTATATCCTAACCTAAGAATTTCAAAAAAGAGACACAAGATTTTTGAATATCTTGTAATCGGATTATCAGTAAGTTAATCTAATTTCGAATAAAAACAGGCATAGGAAATTTGGTAACACTCCAAATTGTCCGTTATTCCACCTGTTATTTGTCCATAAGAGCAAAAGGAGCTGCAATCCTATTTGTTTGAAGTCTCCATGACAATTCCACGAAGAACATGGGACGTAGTATCTATTGGGTTAAAGATGGAAACAAACGGAGAACGGTTCCCGACCGAGCAGGCCAGGAACCGTTATACTCATTTATAAAGGTAATCAGAGATTCTCATAAGAGACAGAGAATGTGTCGCCGTCACTGATTTTACCGGATGTCAATCCACGCTTCAGCCATTTGATTCTCTGTTTTGACGTGCCATGGTTGAAGCTCTCAGGCACGACATATCCGTTAGCTTTCTTCTGAAGGTAGTCGTCGCCGATGACCTGAGCGGTCTGGATAGCCTCCTCGATGTCACCTTCCTCCAGTGAGCCGTAGGTCTGATTATCGTGATAAGCCCACACGCCGGCGAAGCAGTCCGCCTGCAGTTCAATCTGCACACTCACCTTATTGGCTTCCTTCTCTGACAGCCGCGCCATCTTCTGATGAGCGCGGCCCAGGTTACCGAGGAGATACTGTACATGATGTCCCACCTCATGCGCCAGGACGTAAGCGTAAGCGAAATCACCGTCAGCTCCGAGCTGTTTCTTCATGCTGGTGAAGAATGACAAGTCGATATACACACACTGGTCTGCCGAGCAATAAAAAGGTCCTGTGCTGGCTGACGCTCCGCCACAGCCTGACTGCACACTGCCGTTGAAGAACACCAGTGTAGGCGGCTCATAGGTCTTACCCATCTTACGGAACTCCTCAGTCCATATATCCTCAGTACCTGCCAACACCTGACGGCAGAACTTCTCCAGTTCCTTCTCCTCCTCCGTCGGCTGATACTCACCACTGGTGGTCGTGGTCGCTATCTGACTAATGTCCGCATTCTGAAGGACATCGAGCGGATTGCCTCCCATGAACCAAGTGATAAGGCCTGCCACCACTATTCCTAATATACCACCGCCCAGTTTGACTGAGCCTGACTGCTTGCCACGTCTGTCATCGACATTCGTGCTCTCTCGTCTGCCTGTAAGTTTCATATTTCGTATGTTATTATTGCCGGAAGCCGTGATGACTCCCTTATTAGTAAAAAGCACAAGGATGGTACCCCCGAATAATTAGTGTCGCTCAAAAGGTATCTTATGCACAAATTTAACGGAAAAGTACGACTAACGCAAATTTTACGCCCTAAAAACGAAAAAAGGCTCCGGGCAAAACCCAAAGCCTTTTTTTATCACGTATGAGTAAACAATATGATGACTCAGAATCATCACCTGTCTTTCAGCTTAAGATACCATCGTCCAGACATTGTCGGAGTGCCATATTTCTCTGTGTCGTTGAGCATATACTCCGGCATAGAGATAGTGGCTGATGAACCGCCGACAACCTTACCCTCCTGCATCTGGTAACGGAGGAGGTCATAGAAACGGTAACCCTCGAACGCACCCTCAAGAGCCTCCTCATCGAGGATGAGCTGTTTAACATGTGCTATACGCTTAGCCGTCACACTCTCTGAGTGGAGGTAAACGTTGTTAAGAGAGTCAACCTCCGCCTGAGCAGCGGTATAGTCACGGAGAAGAGAGTCGTTGTATGCCACGAGGCTGTCGTGACGAAGAGTATCCGCTGCAGTAGAGCGTGAGTTAAGCGTGTTCACTGAAGCGTACGTAGGAACTGGTATGTCTTCAATGAGTCCTGCGAGAGTGACTGAATCGTCAAGGTAATAATACTTATTATACTCTGTGTCACCGCAACCAAGTGAGTGAATACCAGTGTTTGTCAATGAAGCGCCCGACGTCAGGTCGATAACGATTGTTCCACCACCCGCAGTTGAGTTATCCTTGTCAGGAGTAGCGAACACTGATGACGGCCATATCACGAAAGAGCCTGTAGTCTTTGCTGAGAGCTCATCTGTGTACTTGGCGTCTGTCAACGTGAATCCATAAGACTTGATCTCACACAATCTGTCGAACTCGTCCTGAGAGATAATGTCACGATTGTTAAGCACGTCGTAAGACAAACCGTATGCCAAGACAGCAAATGATGTCTCAGGGAAGCCAGCTCTGTTGAGAGCCTCTGCCATGTGAATATACAGTATAGTGTTTCTGAACAAAGTGACAGAAGCCATTCTCTCGTCTGTTGAGACAGACGAAGAACCACTGAGATACTTTGCATTGTAATACTTCATATCATTGTAGTTCGAGTTGTACTGGCTCTCTGACAGATTAGATGTGGAATTAAAGATTGAAGACAAACGAAGGTCACCCTCGTACAATGGATCATCATAACTGTTAGCGTCATGACTACCATAAATTGTGTCACGAGCCGTTGATGATGAATACTTATAGTAACAATAGTCCTGTGACTTTGACAAATTCTTGATAGCCTGAGAAGGAACCACAGCAGGATAGTAATTGTTAGAATACTGTGAGTTGAACACGGCACGCAGGTCTGTGGTGTTACCGTAGTACTCAACAGAGTCAAGAGGTAAGACACATGCTGCTTCTTTAGCCAAATAGAAACGAGTATCGTATAAGTTAAGTCTAAGAGTGAAGTCTTTATTCAACCACTGAGCGGTATAGTTTGCACCTACGGCGATTTCCTCATCCGGGAAACAGAAGTAATCATGATACATGCGGATGGCGTTGATATAGTCCTGCTGGTCTCCTGTGTATGAACCTCTCCAGAGATAAAGCTCCGCGAGAAGAGCGCGCACAGGGAAGAAGAACTTTTTATAAGAATATCCGTCCCATGTCTGTTTTCCATAATCCTGACGAAGGTCATCATTCTTGCTCATATAAGGATATTTCTGCAAGTCATCGATGACGAAGTCGAGGATGGTCTTCATGTCTGCCTTAGAACCTGACTCCAGGATTTCCTCTGCTGCATCGGAAGTGAGCACCGGCTCAGTCACGAACGGTACCTCAGCATAGATCTTAGCGAGCTCAAGATAGCACCATGCGCGGAAACACTTAGCGGCGCATATCTCACGCTCATAATAATATTCACCATGTGTCTTAAGGAGTGAGTCCACCTTTGACAGATAGAGGTTACAATTGTTGATGACATCGTAATACTCCGCCGGGCTGTTATAGGAGTTTGTCGTTGACACCTGGTTGGTGGCAAGCTCCTTGATGTCCGCTGACGCATGGATATCATCAACAGTGACAAGGTCTGCGCGGACCTCACCGAGAAGTATCGTACGGTCCGCCAGTTTCTGCATACGTTGGACGATACCCATCATCTGCCACAAAGTATCCTGCGGAGTAAGGTCAGTGGACACCAGATTATTCTCCGCAGTGAACATATCCTCACACGATGTGGTGGATGCTCCAAGACCGGCGAGGAGCAAACCACTTATTATAATTGATTTAATTTTCATAACTTACAAACATTACTTTAGAGATTAATCTTTACACCAAGGTGGAAACTGCGTCCACTTGCCAGATAACCAGCGTCGATACCTTGCATCAGCACACTGTTACCACATGACACCTCTGGGTCAGAACCGAGATAACGGGTAAGAGTGAAGAGGTTATTAGCAGAAGCCCACACAGTGATTCCCATGATATACTCATTCTGTACAGGAAGCTTGTATGACAGATTCACCTCCTTAAGCTTGAGGTAGCTGCCGTCCTCAATCCAACGATCTGAGAAACGGCTGTTGCCCATCGGGTCATTGTATGTTGCGCGTGGGATGTCAGTAACCTGTCCCTCAGCTGTCCAACGACGGCAGACGGCTGTGGTCTGGTTGATGAACATTGAACCGCTCTCGAGCAATGAACGCTGATAGTTATAAATGTCATTACCAAGAGAGTATGTGAAGTTAGTGCCGAGTGCCCAACGCTGACCGAAATGGAAGTTCATGTGTATGTTTCCATAGATGTCTGGTGTAGGGTCACCAATGACACTCATGTCATTCTCATCGATGAGTTTGTCACCGTTCAGGTCGACGAAGTTCATGTCACCAGCCTCAAAGTATACCTTGTTGCCTGATGAGTTGAGGACATACTTACCATCAGCGGATGCCTCTGCCTGAGTAGAGTACACACCATTGGTCTTGTATCCGTAGAACACACCGGCGCTACGACCAACCTCTGAAAGGATAGTAGCTCCGTAAAGGTCTGTAGTGAATGATGTGGCACCCTGTGGCAACTGTGTCAGCGTGTTCCTGAAGTGACCGACAGATGCTCCCATCTCAAACTTGAAGTTCTTGGCGTTTACGATCTTGCCGTTGAGAGCGACATCAAATCCCTCATTCTTCATTGCACCATCATTAGTGTAGTAGTCGCTCAAACCTGCCACATAAGCCAATGTGCCGAGTGTGACGAGGTTGGATGTCTTACTCTTGAAGTAGTTGAACTTCACGTTCAGTCTGTTCTCGATGAAGTTACCCTCGAAACCTGCGTTGAAACGATTGGTGGTCTCCCAACGAAGACTCGGATTACCGATGTTGCCGAGAACTGAACCGTTCACTGTGTTACCCAAGAGGCTGATAGATGAGAGGTAGGTGATTGTTGATGAGTTGTTAAGGTCATCATTACCTACTGACTCAAATCCGACATTCAGCTTGAGCATGTTGATGCCCTTGTTTGGTCTGAACCACTTCTCGTTAGAGATCTTCCAAGCACCTTGAATAGAAGGGAAGACGCCCCATGCGACACCAAACATCTTAAGGCCGGCGTCAACATCCTTACCGAAGCGTGATGATGTCTCGACAGAGAGCTGACCCTGAGCATAGAAACGGTCCTGATAGTTATAGTCAAGATTTGCGTAGTATGAGAGCGATCTCCATATCTCGTCAGAACCGTCGATTCGCTTAGATGTCTCTGACATAGAACCGTTAGGTGTCTTATCATTAGAGGTATTATAACCTGTCTCCTGTGTTGAGTTGAATCCGTCATTCATGAAACGCACGCCACCAAAAGCGTTGAGACGATGGTCACCGTCTGACAGGATATCCCAGTCCGCACGTGTGTCAGAGAATACCGCACTGTGCTTTGAGTAAAGTGAGAAACGGGCGTTGCTGATAGCAGACTGCTCCTTTGAGTCAACATAAGTAGGCATACCGTCAATGGCTGTGAAATACTCCTCAGAGAAACTTCTCATAGAGAATGAGAATCTCTCAGTGACAGAGAAGTTTCTTGATGGCTTCCAACGAGGAGCCACATTAAGGCTAATCATCGTACAGTCAGTGTAGTTCTTGTTCTTTGCCTCACCATTAGTAAGAAGCGCCGTCGGGTTGGCTAAAGAAGCCTTAGTGCCTATAACCTCATCCAGATATGTGTCAGCGTCAGCGATGAAGTTTGACCTTGAACCGTCTGTGGCGAAGTCATAAGGAGAGAGGAACGGTGACTTGGCGTAAGCCAGGAACGATGGTGATGAGGTGGCTGGGATGACGAAGTCAGAGCTCAAACCATCATCACGAAGGTCACGTGTCACATTGGTATAGCTTGCGTCGAAAGATGTTGACCAGTACTGATTCAACTTAATATCTGTATTGAAACGGATATTGAAACGCTGCATATCATTCATCTTGAGTGTGGACTTAGAATCCATGAAGCCCACGGAGAGGTTGTACTCAGCTATCTCATCACCACCCTGGATGGAAATGCCGTAGTCCTGAGTCCATGCCTCACGATACACCTCGTCTTTCCAATCCGTATCATTATGATACATATTATAGTAGTAATAGTTAGGATCTGTGTTGAGGAACTTGAAGCTGAGAAGCTTGGTATCTGTTGAGCCGAGAAGTTCTGACGCGTAATTACGGTACTGGCTCGCATTCATAACATCGAGTGTCTTCGGTCTTGTCTCAACTCCGCCAGAGATGCTCACGTCAATTCGTGTTGCCATGGAAGTACAACGCTTTGTCTTTATGACAATCACACCGTTGGCAGCCTTAGCGCCATAGATAGCGGTACCATTCTTGAGGACCTCAACGCTCTCGATGTCTTTTATGTCAAGAGCCTGAAGAAGGTTATTGTAATAACCATTGTGAAGCATGGTCTGACCGTACAACTGGTCGAGAACGACACCATCAATAACAATCAGTGGTTGTGCGTTGGAGTTGAGTGAGTTGTATCCGTTAATGAACATTGACATACCCTCACCAGGAATTCCGGAACGCTGAATGCTACGCACATCAGCACCAAGACGGTTAGATATCTCCTGGTCAACAGTGATGGCTGTCGACGTGGTGAAATCTTCTGTTGACACAGACTTGGCTGCCGTCGCCTTAACATCAGAATAGTCCTTGAGGAACTGGTCTGAGTAGAGGACAGCGTCAATATCGTCTGTTCTTCCCGACACTGCAACCTGAGTCTGATTGTAACCCTCAAGACGCATTGTCAACGACGAAATGAACTTTGGGATATTGATGACATAATAACCATCATCGTCAGTCATCGCTGTATAACGGTTATTATTGTATGCCATGACTTGCACACCGACAAGAGGCTCTCCTGTGGCGGCGTCAACCACACGACCACAAACCTCTATCGTAGGATATTTCTTTACAGGCTTTGCCTTTCTCTTTGGCGGAGCGACAGTCTCTATCTCTTGAACGGAGGACTCATCCTGAGAAGCAGCAGGGAGAGCCATTCCCATAAACATTGCGAATGCCGCAAAACCTATTTTATTTATATACTGCATAATCTAGTCTACTTTTTTTCTGCCTTAAATAACGTTGTATTTTTCTGCTCACAACCCAACTGACTCATAGGTCTTACTCTTACCTCTGTGGCATTCTCATCATGTGGGATAAGCACGATAGAGTTGATAAGCATCTCACGAGAGTACGTTGAAGTGAGTTTTGAAGTCACAGCTGTCTGTAACTGCAAAATCACTCCCTCACTAGAACGTGAGTAATATGAGTTCTTGAAAGTATACTGACCAATGTATGTAGTGTCAATAGGCATTGCGGAGCCCTCACAGATAGTCGGATGAGTCTCAAAACGTGTCTCCTTCTCCTCTCCTGGCACAATAAGGTTGTCAGCAGAAGAAGGATACTCACCGACATTCTTACTGTTCTCATCACTGATACGCTCCCATATCTTAGTATAGAAACGATATGTACGAGTATCATAATCATCAAAAGACACAGAACCAGTTGTCTGTAAATCTTTCACCCAGATTGGACAAGTCTGGAGATAGATGTCATACGTGCCAGACAACGTGTTAGGAATCTGGAATGAGATATACTGGTTAACGTTGGAACTGGTAGGCTGGAAGTCTACATAAGAATAATCCTTTTCAAAAGAATTATTTTTAACGTTATAGACAGTATCACCATTAGCATCTATACTGAAACCTAAAGTGTCATAATTATTATATATAATAGTACCATACTTGTAATTAATAGATGAGGTGCTAACGTTCTTTGTGGCGTAGGCTTCTGCCACACCACTAGCGTTCGCTGTCTCATCAAGATAACGATAGAGTGACGATCCCTTAATCTCAATCTTATGGAAGAACTGCTCGAACTCGGTCATCGGATACTCATCTACGACATACGCATCACCATTAGAGCATGAGATAGGTGTACCAGACTTAGAGAGGATGTCATTGACAAACTTGTCCGGATGCATCGTCTTAGGCTCCTTTGCGTAATATACGTGATAAGGCCAATTCATGGTTGAGTACTGTGTAGACTTCAGAGAGTCATCGCTATGCTCGTTGGCGTTCTTGTTATAGAAAAGGTCCGTCAACGCAAACATATTAGCGTAGTAGTTCTGAAGTGAGTCTGTGGCTCCTGTGGAAGCCTTATTCTCTGACGGGTTGAACACAAGAAGCTTCTTTGCTGTCTCATAACGCTCCTTCCATGCCTTAACAGACGGAATGATAGCTATGAAGCTTGAGTCCTCCTCATACACCTTAGCATCGATGTTCTTGAGAACTGTGTTGTTTCTGATTGTAACAGAGTCAACCCAGATATTGTTACCACTCTCGTCACGACCTCTGGAAACGGACTTAGCCTCGTCAAGAGAGTCCGCATCCCAAATCTTCAGAAAGGCATAGAGAGAACAAGAGTCTCTATCCTCTTCATACTGTGTCTTGATTTGCTCAAATATGTTGTTCCTATAAGGAAGAACAGCGTCGATGACATGTATCAGACCATTCAAACAGTTGTAGTTCTTCTCACTGGCCAAGATGTCAGAGTCGCCAATCTTATCGTCTGTCGTCAACGTCTCATTCTTAGAGTTCAACATTGACACCACGTTCTCTGTCTCACTGACAGATATCTTATAGCGAGAGATGTGGTTCTTGATGAACTTATCCACAACAGTGGCGGAGTCAGTTTTCAGGTTACCATACTCATCTATATAGTCAGACACGCTGAACGAACCATTCTGTGGAGCGAAAATAGTATACACGTTGTCCGAGTTGAGTTCCCTGTCGAAACCAGTTGCTTTAACCACCTTTGCGAAATCCGAGGCTTTGTCCTCCAACGCCTGCATTGTAGTTCCGTTGTAGTCGACTGAGGCCGTGGAGTCATAATGCTCATTCCACGTGTCAGTACAAGAGAGCATGGCAGCAGCGCCTGCGGCTGCCATGACTCCTGTGAGGAACTTATTTCTTATATTGTTATTCATATTCATTAACTAAATTACCGTTATTTACCATCTATCCTCTGCTATATACTCGTTGTCATAAACTGAGCTTGGGCACAACTCGATGAAGTCGAAGTTCATGGCGTTAGTCGTGGACTCAAGTTTCTGTTGGAAACGTACATAGTGATCTGTCTTTCCGTCACTCGTGAATGTACCGAGTACCTTACGGATTGTTTGATCCGCATTACGGAACAGAGTACCATGCGAGCCACCAGACTCAGAAGATGCTGAATAATAAGACATAGGGCCCTTCATCCATCCAAGGTTATGAATTGACTTATCGAAAGCCGCAATAGCATCCTCATCACCGAGAGACGAGTCGCTCTTCCATCCGAAGAGTATAGTTCCTGACGGACGCATATCGAACGGAATACCCTGGGGCACACCATCAATATAAACCTGAATGATACCACGGTTACTGAAGTTGACACATGTGAAGAGACGCAGCTCATAGTTACCCTTCGGTACAGGTGGCAACTTAACGACGAAGTCAAAGATACCGAGAATTGTCACCTCGTCACCCTGGTAAGACCAGAAAGAGAGCACACGTGGACGAACGTGGAGGTGAGTATTTGAGTCGTAAGTGAAGTTCTTGGCAGCACCAGCCTTGAAACCGACAGCAAGGTTCTTGTTGTTATGGTTTGACGTAGCGTCCCAAGTACCATACTTACCGTTCTCATAACTTGAGTTAGTGTAATGACCACGCGCCTCACTTGTCATGAAGTCAGGTGAGAGTGTTGACGCATCGATACGCATACGCTCGTTTAGGACCTCCTCCTGTGTTGTCTTGTCGTATGCGATGATGTCATCGATATAATGATAAATACCATTCACACAAGTCTGTGTACGTCCCATCTCAGACGATGGAGTGACCTTAGCTCCTCTGTGGAAGATACCACGCTCGTCGGCATGTGACATAACTCCGCGGCGGTTGATGTACAGACCACTCTGAGTTCCTGCAGGGAAAGAACACTTTAGGATTGAGTATGGCATCATAGTCTCGTACCAGTCTGCGATATCCCATTTAGTTCTATTCCAGTTCTTAGCAAGTGTTGAGTTAGCACCATCGACACATGTAAGAGTGTAATATGAGCCATAACGGTCAAGAAGGTGATATGAGATGAAACGGTTAAGTGCGTTTCTTCTGTCAGTATAGTCTGTATTATCCACATCCTCTGGATATACAGGGTCATACAACTCGTGTGCCTTAGCCACAAGACCATCTATATCAGTAATACCGTACTTAGCGGCAAGGACAGAGTCTGGACAAACGAATGCGGTATATTTGAAGTATCTGTGCTCCATATAAGCCACGTTGTCATATTCGGACGCAGTAGAGAACACCAAAGCGTCATTAGTCCAGTCGATTGAGTCGTCGCCTACAGAATAGCTCTCATCGATATACTTCTTCAATGAGTCGTTGAGGTGACACATCTCGAGAGCTGTTGTGAACAGTTTGATATTCTCATCCTTAGCGAGGAAGTCAGACATAAAGTCTGTATTGGCAAGCACCACCTTATTCACTGTATGAACCACACCATTACTTACGGAGTCATCCGCATGAATGAGCTGAGCATCAGAATTGATGTACATGACAAGCTCAACAGAACCGGAAGTAACGTCGGAATCACATGTGATAGTCAGGTACTGATCCAACATGTTTGACTTAGGATATGGTCCATCGCTGACATCAGTCGTGAAATAAGCCTGCTCAATGATAGAGTTCAAGGCGATAGTATCACAATCCTCCTTTGTAAGGTCATCGACAGAACTTACTCCCTTGCTGGCGAGGAACTCATCTATAGCGTCATTAGTAGGAGCAAAGACAGTGTACGAACCATACGTTCCAAGAAGGTCTACGAGACGCAACTCCTTAGTAGAGTCCGCTCCAGTAGCTCTTGCCAAAATCTGGACATACTTAGAGAACTGGTCACGGTTCTGTAGATAGTCAGAGGCATACTCTGATGTGCTTGTATAATAGCTGTCAGCACCCGGATCATCAGAACAGCTCACAAAACCGATCTGTATCATGGCCAATACTGACAGAACAGCAGCAAAAAGTTTATTATTCATTTTACTCATAAAAATCAATTTTTAACAGACTGCTCCTCATCATCATAGCAAGGATTTTGCTTAAGATTCGGATTGACCTGGATTTGTGACTTAAGAATTGGCATATACATGAAGTCAAGCTGAGCCATCTTAATGATAACAGCTTTTGAAGCCTCACCATACTTAGAAACGATAGCCGTGCGAAGCTCTGACGTATTGCCGAGACGACGTGATAGACGAACGAGATCGAAGTAACGCTTACCCTCGAACAAGAACTCACGTCTACGCTCATTCAGAAGTAACTTTCTGAAGTTCTCGATTGAAGAGTAAGAAGAACGAGCCGGAGCTGCGCTTGTAGTGTTCTTACATGCTGGGTTAGAACGCAGATAAACAGCAGAGATAAGATTGAACGCATCATCATAAAGCTCCTTAGAAGATGATAGAGAAGAACCCTTCAAAGCAACGGAGTTGCTGTTCAATACAACGCCAGTACTTGCGACAGAGTCAGTAGTCAGACTAGCATCGGTAGACTTGAGAGCGGCAAGCTCCATCTCTGCCTCAGCTCTGATAAGCATAATCTCAGACATACGATAGAAAATCCAGTTCTCATACTGTAAAGTAGAGATTCCTCGACGAGACTGAGAACGTGTTGGTTTAGTCCATGTTGAACCGCTGACAGAGCCGTAAGGAGACTGACCTGCAGAATTATACCTCAAAGTATACTTATATATATCATAAGAATCACCGGAAGAATAAAAGAATGAGTTAATAGAGCGATAGTCAGTTGTTACGCCGAAAAGAGTATTATCATCGTACTTAGTGCTTGTAGGCTCACTTGTAATGAGATTCTCATTTCCCACAACATACTGTTTCAGGGCGTTATCAGAATCATAACCACCATACATAAGGCTCACGTCATAGTTCACCTTAGTTTCACCTGGATAGTTATAAGTCAACTCAAAGATACTCTCGAAAGAGTTACCCTCACCGAAGATAGCGGTGCTGGCAGCAGAAGCATAAGAAGATGATGTGCTGTTCTCAGCGAGGAGAGGATAACCGTACTGTGTCCACACCTCTGAGTCCACAGTCTTAGTAAGGTCCTCATCCTGTATGTTATTAGCCACATACTGTGAGATCTTATAATTGAGAACGAAGTCACAGCACTCAATACACTTCTTATAGAATTCCGCCTGGCTTGACGCATCAAGAGTATAGTCTGATGCGCGCCAAAGATAGAGATCAGCGAGAAGAGAATACATCGCTGCTCTTGTTATCTTAGCAGTGTTATAGATTTTCGTAGAGTAACTCAGAGGAGCATCATTCTTACACTCCTCAATATCATCGATAAGTCTGATGAGGACAGAGTCAAAAGGAGTCTGTCCGAGACGATAGTCAATATTATCATCAATGGACGGCTCAAGAGAAAAAGGCACATCCTTGAATGTCTTGATAAGAGTAAGGTAAGACATAGCTCTGAGCGCCTTACACTCAGCAATATTGACAGCCAAGTCAGACTCTGTATAGTTAGGGTCATTCTCAGCCACCTGTGGAGCGTAGTACAATACGGTGTTACAACGGTTAATCACATTGTACATGGCACTCCAGTTATTATAACCATTAGTAGTCTTGAGGTTACCCTTCATCAGATTCTTCAAATCAGTTGGTACGTCAGGACCCTCTGAGATATTATCAGAACGGTCCTCACCCCAGACGATGAGTTTGGAGACATAGTCATTCTCCTGCATAGCCACGTAACATGACGTAACCACACTCTCGACATCAGACTTATTAGTCCAATAATTTTCGAGCACAACCTCATTGAGCGGCAGCATTTCAAGAGAGCATCCAGTCAGTCCGGCTCCTGTGACAGCAATCGCAATGAGTGATTTTATAATATTTTTCATATTCTTCATAACAATCTTATACTATTAGAATTGGATTGTCGCACCCAAAGTAAATGAGCGAGAACGAGGAGTACGTGATGTGTCACCAGCAGGAGCGAAACCAGCCTGTGCAACCTCTGGGTCAGCACCAGAATACTTGGTGATGCAGAACAAGTTGTTCAGAGTAAGGTTAAGACGCAAAGAAGATATACCTGCTCTCTTCAGGTTCGCAGCTTTGAAATTATAAGAAAGCTGTGCATAGTTAAGACGCAGGAAAGAGGCATCCTCCACGAATCGGTCTGAGCCGAGGTAGTTGTATGTAGAATATCCTGTTGCCGTAGTGACAGCACGAGGAAGCTCAGCTATATCACCCTCATTGTGCCAACGCCAGTTGACAGCTTGAGACTGGTTAGAAGTGGTAGCCATATTCTCAATATTCATACGAGCATAGTTGATAACCTTATTACCATAACGGTAGTTGAACTGCAGGTTCAACGCCCACTCCTCATAGTTAAACTTAAAACCAAAACCTCCGGTGAGCTTAGGGAGAGAAGAACCGAGGTAAACGATATCAAGTTCATTGATCTGTCCATCGTTGTTCACATCCTCATATATAGCGTCACCGCCAACAAACTGATAACGTGCTCCGTCATAGTCGAAGTACATATACTTAGGAGTACCAGAAGCATTATAGATCACGTCGCCGTTAGCGTTACGAGCTACAGGAGCGTTAGGTCCGCTGACGCCCTCGACCTCAGTCTCAGAGTAATCAGTGTACTGATATACGCCTTTATAGCGGAATCCGTAGATAGAACCAAGAGGGTTATTAAGCTGTACACGAGAGAGATAAGTACCGTTGCTATAATCGAAGTCAGCATTCATTGACTCGAGGACAGTCTCATCCATCTCAATGATCTCGTTTCTGTTATTAGCGAAAGTCACGTTGAAGTCAACAGAGAAAGGACCAGCCTTGATAACACGACGTCCGTTGATATTGAACTCCCAACCATTGTTACGCATAGCACCGACATTCTGCCAAGAGAGAGAAGTATAACCAGATGAAGAAGGTATTGCTCTACCTTTCATGAGAAGATCTGTTGTCTTCTGCGTATAGATAGAGAGGTCACCGGTAATCTTATCGTCAAAGAATCCGAAGTCAAAACCGAGGTTATATGTCTCCTTCTGCTCCCACTTAAGGTCTGAGAGTCGAATGTTGCTTGGATAGACAGATGTCTTATCAAGATACTTTGCTCCAGTAGCGTACTTAGAGTAATACAAATACTCTGAATCAGGCTGACGACCTACGATACCCCATCCCGGACGGATGGCGAACATAGAGATAGTATGACTAATAGGCTCCATGAACGGTTCATCAGAGATAATCCACTTAGCAGAGAGTCCAGGGAAGTTACCCCATCTCTTCGAAGGTCCGAACTTTGTTGAACCGTCACGGCGCAAAGTGGCGTCTACGATATAACGTCCCTTATACGCATAGTGCAGAGAGAAGAGGAAGAACTGAGACTTCCACTCACCGGCAGACGTGCCGAAAGCATTGATAGTACCACCACCGAGAGGAGAAGTGATATTGTCACCTGTTGTAGGGTTCATATAAGTTCCTGATGACTGGTTTGAAGAAGAACCCTCATTGTATTGGAAGCGCAACATCGTCATGAGAGAATGGTCCTCATTGTTGAAGTGAGGAGTATATGTGAAAGTATGACGAGTTGAGAGAGCGTGAGACTTATACGTTGAAGCAGAAGCCGCATTATAAGTAGATGCGAACTGGTTACTTGCGATAAGAGTACCAGGGAAATAAGAGTCATTATTGAGCTGGTAGATATCGAAGATAATCTGTCCCTCATATCTCAGTTTATGCTCATCATCCTGAGTACCGAGGAGGTTATAGCTGAAGATGAACTCTGGAGACAGCTTAATTGTTGTCTCATCGTTCTTAGCGAGATTAGCCACAGCTACAGGATTAGGAAGGGCATACTGCGACTTAAGATATTCAGATGAAGCGTTGTAACCGCCAGTCTCCGCTGTGATGTACGGATTCATCGTGTAATATCTGCCAGTGTCATTACCGTTGTCATCCTCCTCATAGATAGAGAGGTTAGGCATCTTCTGATAAGCGATAGCGAGAAGGTCATTGTCATTATAACGGTAATTCTTCTTATTCTTAGTATAAGTCAAGTCGAAGTTTGTGGAGATCTTGATACGGTCAGAGACGAAGTAATCGAGAGCCACACGAGTAGTGAAACGGTTGAGAACCTGTTTGATGACAGTACCCGTCTGATGATCCCAACCTCCAGAGATACGGAAGTTAGCCTTGTCACCACCACCAGAAAGAGCCACATAATGCTGCTGGTTAGTACCAAACTGTTTGATAGCGTCGCGCCAGTCAGTATTGTCATTATACATATTATATTCTGAGAAGTTAGGGTTGTAAGCAATCTCAGGAATATAGTTGCTTGAGTTATTGTCACCGAAACCGGACTGCTGCTTAGGATTGAAGAAAGACTCCTTGAGGTACATTGTGTAGTCATCACCATTGAGGAGCTTGTAACCCTCTGGCTGCCAGCTTCCTGTGAAGCGGAATGAGTAAGTGACCTTTGTGTTACCCTTGGCACCACGTTTAGTCTTAATCTCGATAACACCGTTTGCACCCTGAGAACCCCAAATAGCTGTAGCGGCAGCATCCTTGAGGACAGAGATGCTCTCGATATCCTCCGGGTTGACATTCAGCAACTCGGCGAATTTTTCCTCGTTAGCGTTAGTATAGTCAAAGTCAGAATTGGCATCGTTAGTCCACACGTTACCGTTGACAACGATAAGAGGCTCCGAGTTACCATTGATGGTAGACACACCACGAAGACGCATAGTAGTACCCGCACCGAGGTTACCAGAGTTAGCGACGATATCAAGACCTGAGATACGTCCCTGGAGAGCCTCGTCGACAGATGTCATTCCAAGTCCCTCGAACTCCTTCATGTCGATAGTCTGAGTAGCACCAGAAATCTCACGCACTGGAATCTGAAGACCAGAAGTCGTAGTCTTCTTCTTACCATCGATGACGACATCCTTAATAGTATTAGAGCTCTTAAGTATGATTTTTCCGAATGATCTCTTATTGATGCTGAGCATCTGAGTCACACATCCGATGTAAGAGATACGTATCTTATCCTTAGGGCTGACACACTTGAATGAGAAGTTACCGTTGATATCGGTAACTGTGTGAGCCACAATACGATTATTATTATCTATCTCGACGACGTTACAGTACATCAGAGGTTCCAAATCATCCCATATCTGACCTGTTACGACATCGCCAGGTTTTACTTGGGCGTTAGCACTTATGCTAAAAAACGCCAAAAGCATCAGTATATTCAATAATTTCTTCATAACAGTGTTGTTTAACGGCGTTGTTTAGCTGAGGTTGATACTGTAGTAAGAGGCTTGTAGACATAAGAGAACTGGTCATCCTCATCATAGACAAGCACTCCATCTATACCGTGAATAACGACGGCTGAAGAGTTGTCGAGGGAAACAGCGGATGGCTTAGACACAGTAGAAGAGCTAGTGTACCAATATTCGTTCGCCATAAGGTTATAAAGTCCCTTACCGACCTCGACTTTACGTGTGTTTCCTGAGACGTCAGTCACAGTAAGACCTGATGCATTGACCGAAACCTCAAGGTTATAAGCTCGTCCCGGTGTATACTTACCGTTCCATGTTGTCTCACCCGTTTCCTCGTCAACGGTAGAGGCTTTGAGAAGCTGCGTCTTACCAGACTCATAAGAACCAGACTTATCCTCTGAGCCTCCGTCGATGAACACTGCGTTATCCTGAATGTGATACTTGATGAAGTCGAGCATCTCCTCCTGAACACGAGCGGCAGAGTCACCCGCACACTTGCCGAGAGCAGCGTACTCAGCCTTCTCACCATCACTCAAAGTCTCATAGATAGAGTCATACTCCTCTGCTGCGTAGAGTTTCACGGAATCAGGGAAGTTAGGATGAGTGCTGGCGAAAGACTCGATAGCTTCGTTCGTAGGAGCATAAAGAGTATAATGATAATTATTTAAAAGGTATGAGGCCTTATAAGACGTTGTCACGTCCTCAGCGCCGACAGCACCTTTTGCCTTCAGGTTGAACAAGTTACCATAAGTCTGGTCACCAGCCTGCCATGAGTCCTTAGCGTTGCTCTTTGACAAAGCTCCGCTCTTCTCGAGCATCCAGAGGAAACGAGAGAACTCAGAATACTGTGCGAGAACCTTAGCCACAGACTGGCTTGAGTTCATCACTGGTCCGTCAACGACCAGAGCATATCCGTTCTCCTTCTTGTATGACTCTTTGACAACGAGAGGTTGCTGACGTTCAACTTGCCATGAGCCAGCCACTTCCTGGCCAGCCTTGACACCCTCCACATACACAAACGTGTTACCCTTTGTCTTGTAGTAGTGTTTGCCTTCCTCGTATTCCTCAACGATAATAATCTTGTCAAGGATATCCTCGAGACGGTCCTTGATGAAACTGTTAGAAGTTCCGTTCTTGAGAGTCAACGGAGTACCAGTCTTAGTCCATGTTCCGTCAGCGTTGAGTGTGCAGTCGTACACATTCACGCATATACGCTTAGCAGATGCCTGTGAAGCATCATAATAGAACTCCCACAACTGAGGTGTTGCCTGTCCGTAAGACACTGGGTCAACATAAGTCAGCATTCCGTTGTTGGTAGGAAGCAGGAAGATATACTTTGACACCATTGAGTTGAGATAAGCGGCATAATCCATGTTGCTTATGGCGTTCTCAATAATCTTGAACTGTGCTGTATCGATTACTGCCGGGAACAAAACAGAGGAATAAGCTGTTGGAGCGAAGACCTTGTTTGTAAGGTAAATCACACCATTACATGCCAACATGACGCTGTCGACGTCATCAGTAGTGATTCCAAGCTTTGAGTTTGCGTCGTTCAACACATCTGAGAAACGTGAAGGTACAGACTGGTTGAATGAGACGAGCTGATTGACACGGACGAGATCGTCGAGCACTGAGTTTGGAATACCCTCGAGAGTCTTGTACATAGCGAGAATCTCAGAAGCACCACCCTCGTCGCCTGAAGCGTTCAGCCAGTTATTGAGTGCGGTATTGGTAGGCACAAGCATCACTGCCATATCCTCCATCATACCGTCACGAGTGTTTGAGACAGCTGGGATAAGAGCGTTCCATCCTGGATCGTACTTGAGTGACGCGTCGAATGAAACGCCGTTCTTGTCTGTAGCGAACGGCACGTTAGAAGTGGACTTAGAGCCGACAGAGCGGTCAGAGAAATATCTCTTGATGAAGACTGAGTCGACATTCGTTCCCTTATTGACGTTATATGCGTTCGTCAACTTTGTTGAATCATCAGGAGCGGCGAAACGCTCGATGATGCTACTGTAAAGAGATGCGGACGGAGTCTTGCGTATCACCTCCGCCATATTATCGAGAGGAAGGATTACCTTATCCACCTCATGAATAAATCCGTTCTTACAGAAAACATTCGCATTAATGACCTTTGCGTTATTGACATAGACATCATCGCTCTTGCGAGTACCTGACGGCTGATTATAGATAAAGTCGATATCGTCACTGGTAATCTTGTTTGATGACAGATACTTCGCCGTGAAGTGTAACATCGGAGCCGCGTTAGAAGCATCCGTGAACAAGACGATAGAATCATGGTTCGCGCGTATCTCGTCGAAACGAGAGTTGGCAGGCAACACCTCGTTCGCCTCTGTTGAGTTAGAAGCGACGACCATCACTGAGTCGTAAAGTGTCATGGAAGATGAGCGTCGACAAACCTCGCCCTTCACAGGTCCCTCAGCAGTTGAGAGCATGGATGTTGAATAAGGGTTGTCAATCATCGCTGAGTTCAGCAAGAGCTTCTTCTGAGCCAGAGACAAGTCGGAGTATTTCTTCACACCCCATTTGTTTGACTTGAAGAATGCCTCGAAAGCGCTGTCGCTTGCGACAAACATAGTCTTACTACCCGTCTTGGACAAGATATCTGTCTGTCCAAGATCATCAATCAACTGCAAAGTGTTGGTAAACTTACCCTGTTCTTTCAAGTAGCCATAGATACTGTTCAAGCCTGAAGGCTGAGCAGTGTCAAGGTCATACGTGTCCGAACATGAGTAAACACCAAGTCCAGCAGCAAACAGAACTCCCCCTAACAAGAGGTGCCTGCATAACCTTTTCCTCTGATTTTTACACAGCATATTATTAGAATAGATTGTTATTGTCTCTATTAATTAAGTTGTACTAGCAAAAAGTATATAAGGTAACATCAAAAATCCGCCCGGCAACATTTGCGCAAATTGACCGATTCGGACTCTTAATCGTCTTTGCAAAGAAACAAAATTTCACCGAAACAAACAAAATTTCACATAAAGAATTGTCATGAGGACACTTTTTTAACATTTGGGCTCTATTTTTCATTACTCCCACCTCTGCACGCTGATTATCGGTGTCCGACAAAAAGTCTGACCGGCTTGGGATTTTCATCTTGACAGACAAACGACGCAAGTGTCTGACGACGAGCTCGCGAAACGGACAAGAGAGATGACGAAAGAACATGAATGAGAACAGGGTTAGCGGACTTGCACTCTCATCTTTACGGACTCGAACACACATCTCCAGAACACCTTGCAATCACACGTAAAGGTGAAGCTGTCTTTGGAAAAAATCTTGTATAATAAAACTTGTATAATAAAAGAGGTTGTGCCAATGACACACCCTTAATAATAAAATGCTCATGTGATATCTGTATAACTTAATTTTCTGTTACAGAAAAGAATCAATGAGAAAAAGTCATCAATATGGAATACAAATGTCACTCTCTCCTCTTTTCCTCAGGTTATCCCCAATAAAAAACACACTATAAGTAGTAACCAGATTTCCTATCCGCGCCACAATTATTCGCTGTCCGAAACTCCTCTTTTTCCGTTGACACGAGGCAATGAAAAAATGACTTTCGAGTTTTTCCCGTGTCTTATTCGGCGTCCGAAATTCTTAGGTTAGGACGTTGAAAAGTTCAGGTTAGGATTTTAAAATTCTCAGACCTGCGTATAGACTATATCCTAACCTAAGAATTTCAAAAAAGAGACATAAGATTATCAAACGACTTGTTTTAAGATTATCAACCAGTTAACCCGATTCGACCCAAAACCTAGCATGGGAAATTTTGTTACCACACAAATTGTCCATTATTCCACCTGTATTATTGTTATTTCAAAGTATCATAAGGTGTTTAGCCGGCGTCACCGATTTTTCGATCATGTCACCTCACAGGAAAGTAGAAATCGATTATATTCAAGCTACGAGCCGTAAAACAGAAAAACGCCGGACTGTCAGTGAATAACAATCCGACGATATGAATCTAACATGTAATGTCACAACATGACGGCAACCTCCGTCATCGCATAACTTTCTTACCGTTAATGATATATACGCCTTTCCGTGTTGACGTGACACGACGTCCCGTCAGGTCATATATCACGTCGTCATCTTCAACAGTCTGGACTTCAGAGATGGCGTCTGCCTGTGGAGAGAAATCGTTGACACGGTTGAGCAACACGCTCAAGCCTTGAACATCGTCGCTAGACAATGCGCGGTTGTATATCATGAGGTCGTCGAAGCAGGCGTCGGCACTACCGGCGTTGGAGCCGAGTCCAAGATAGAAATAGGAAGCGTTCTTCACGAAATCTAATACGAGACTATTATCGAAAGAGGTTTTGTCGGTACTTCCCTCCCAATTCATTTGTATTGAGAGATATGCGCTACCATCGATATATAAGGCACAGCCGTCATCCTTAGAGAATGTCATGGTCATCAGATGCCACTCACCTACTCCCATTTTCGTTACCGTCTTTGACTCCGGGTTATTTATGTCGAACCAGTTGCCGTTATTATCGTCGAATCCGACGTAACTGTTTCCCGTGAGGAACAGGCGAGCGCCCGTCGCGGTGGATGTCACTGAATTGAAGAAGCTCCACAGTCCGTTTGTCTTATCGTCATCTGTACGTTTGATCCACGCACTGACGGTGAAACCGTCTAAGTCAGCGGCTCCCTTGAGAGGATTGACCATACGCACATAACTGTTATAACCTTTTGACCCATAGTACTGATGTACAACCTTGCCGAAACGAGCGTAGTCGTTATGAAGGGCTGGCAACGTGGTTGAGCTGTTTGCCCTCAACATTAAGGCTCTCTGAGTATCGTCGTAGAGATTGCTGACAGGGGAGCTGTTGAAGTCGTAATATGCCACAAGACCTGTGGTCTGATCACCCTTGACCTCTGCTGCAGCAGCAGCGCGACACGTATAGTCTTTCTGCCAGAAATAGTCTCCGCTCTCCAGTCTTGCCGTCATGGTCAGAGTCACCGCTGTCTCCTTAGGATTGTATTTTCCCTCGCTCGTCACCACGTCAGGCTCGGATGATGTCCAGGAGATGGTGGTGTTCTCCTCCGGGTCGAATAAGATCTCAACGTTCTTATTCACTGAGAGAACACGTGACACGGAGAGGCATGTGCTTTTGTATTTGTTGTAGTTGTATGCTATAGCATTTTTTGGCTGAAGCTTATATCCCCAAACCGGAACACCGCAGGCTGACGATGTCTTTGTGTCGTTCACAGCGGTGAAGCAAAGAGTCTTCGCCGTATTATTCTCAAGTGTCTGCTCTACAAGTACTCCATTGTACGTGTTACTGCCGAGTTTGACCTTGATGTACGACGTACCGCTTGTCATCGTCCATGTTCCTGTATAGTCACCTGTAATCTTACCGTTCTCAGCCAGATGGATTGTTCCCGGCACTGCCTCCTCGTAGTTGTTATGATTCAGCTTATACGGATGAATCAGGACGTGATAGTCACCTGCAATCTCTGACGCTGTGTATTTGCAGCCTGTGGCGATCGAGTCGTCATTAACGGTCTCACCGGCGAACTGGAAAGGTGCGCATACAAGCCATCCGTTGCTGTTAATATACAGTTGGTAGCTGCGCACGTTATGACCTGCCGTACCGTTATTGTATTTGGTATGACATACGAGGAAATTTCTGCCGTCAGCGTCTGTACACGCAGAATTGTGTCCCTGAGCGCACTCCCCCACGGTCATGGTACCCCAACCGTTCATCGCGCCAATGAGTTTCATGCCTCGGTTTGTGGACGCATTGGCGCCAAAGTTCAGTACCCACTTCTTCACGTCAGTGTAAAGCGCTGACGTTCCACTGGCATCGACATACGGACCGTCCGGGGATGAGGATCTGAAA
Source organism: uncultured Prevotellaceae bacterium (assembly GCA_937900485.1). Lineage (GTDB taxonomy): Bacteria > Bacteroidota > Bacteroidia > Bacteroidales > Bacteroidaceae > Minthosoma. The sequence goes on along the minus strand of CALCEL010000067.1, from coordinate 16,915 downwards.
ACACGCATCTCATAACCTCCGTCAGGCGCAAAGCCTCCATAGCTCATGAAAAGGTAATAGTAGTCGCCGAAATGCTGGATATACGGGCCCTCACCGCTGACGTAGTAACCACCGGCGATTTTCTTTCCGAAATAAGGGTCGCTCGTACAATTGGCATTGTCGGCATTGACATTGGCATAGGTATAGGTATAGTCACGCAAACCAGTCTCCTTGTCAAGCTTCAACATAAATATACCGCCTGACCAAGAACCATAGGCAAGCCACAACTCTCCCTCCTCGTCAAAAAAGACACATGGGTCTATACAGTTCGGCCAATATGTTCCATTGGAGTTACCTCTGTTATAACGTGATGGTAATGAGGACAATTCGCCTAAAACAATCTCAAGGTCACTGTCCTTATAGCTTGGTGGCGTGATTTTGTTGGTGTTGTCGGATGATGTGTTGCTACCGATAAAACCACCCATGACAACAGGACCCTGGTAAACGTATGGGCCAGTAATGTTGTCACTTGTCATGAGGACAATAACGGAAGACCAAAAATCTCCATCAAGACTGACATAATAGCACCATTTGTTCATCGTCGGGTTCCAAACGACATCCGGTGCCCACTGCACGCCGTTAAGCCACTGTGATTCGGTCACAGAATTGTTGGCGGCATAGGTGGCACACCATGCGGCTGCGTCGAAGGAGGGGAAGTCGACTTCCTCGGTCACTCCATTCAAAGCACGCTTCACCTTACGGGCGGGACTACTCTTGAACGCTTTGTCGTATGAGAGTTTGTAGTAGTTCGTCACTGCGGACCAGTTACGAAGATCTTTTGACTTGGCTCCATAATAATGTGAACCGAAGATATAAAAATATCCGTCTGTCTCGTTATAAATGACAGAAGGATCATGTACACTTATCTGATTGAATGACGTAGTCTTGTACAGCGATGACATTTCTGTCGTCAAAACCTCCGTCTGAGCGGAAAGGTCCAGATACGTCAAGGACAAAAACAAAAGTAAAAACGAAACTATTCTATTCATAACTGATTAAGGTGATAATTAGAAAAACTTCCGCGAAATTACTATTTTTTCTTATAATCTGACAGAACAAAGCAAAAAAAAGACCGTACATCATCAGATATACGGTCTTTTAACGTAAAATATCAAGTAATTGAATTACTCAGCTGGTGTCTCAGCAGGAGCCTCTGCAGCAGTCTCCTCAGTTGACTCAGCTGCCTTAGCTGTGGCCTTCTTAGAACGACGAGTACGAGTCTTCTTAACCTCCTCCTTAGCCATATTCTCATCGAAGTCTACCAACTCGATGAATGCCATATCAGCATCATCGTTAGCACGCTTTCCGAGCTTGATGATACGAGTGTATCCGCCTGGACGGTTAGCGACCTTAGCAGCAATCTCACCAAAGAGATACTTGACTGCCTCTTTGTTCTGGAGATAACTGAACACAACACGACGGTTTGCTGTGGTGTCATCCTTAGACTTTGTAATCAGTGGCTCTACATAAACACGGAGAGCCTTTGCCTTCTGGAGCGTTGTAGTGATTCTCTTATGCTCGAACAATGAGATACTCATGTTTGCGAGCATCGCTGCGCGGTGAGAATGCTTACGACCAAGATGGTTGAATTTTTTATTGTGTCTCATTTTTTAGTCTTTGTCTAATTTATACTTGGAAATATCAGTTCCGAACGAAAGGTTCAAGTTCTCAAGCAAGTCGTCAAGCTCTGTGAGTGACTTCTTACCAAAGTTACGGAACTTAAGCAAATCAGTTTTGTTAAATTGTACAAGATCGCCGAGTGTCTCGACATCCGCCGCCTTAAGACAGTTAAGTGCGCGGACTGAGAGATCCATATCAACGAGCTTAGTCTTGAGCAACTGACGCATACGCAATACTTCTTCATCAAACTCATCGTTACCCTCCATCTCAGCGTTCTCAAGAGTAATCTTCTCGTCTGAGAACAACATGAAGTGATAGATGAGAATCTTAGCTGCTTCCTTAAGAGCATCCTTCGGATGGATTGAACCATCTGTGGTAATCTCAAGAATCAACTTATCGAAGTCGGTCTTCTGACCGACACGATAGTTCTCGATTGCATACTTGACGTTGCGGATTGGAGTGTAGATAGAGTCAATTGCGAGGTCATTAATCTCCTTGCAGTACTCTCTGTTCTCGTCTGCAGGTACATAACCACGACCCTTATTGATAGTCAACTCCAACTCCAATGTTGCTTGTGGATCTAAATGACAAATTACCAAATCAGGATTTAACACTCCAAACCCACTGAGATACTTGTTGATATCTCCAGCCTTAAACTCACTCGAATTCTCGATGGAGATTGAGACGCGCTCAGTGTCTCCCCCTTCTGGTAACTGCTTGAATCGAACTTGCTTCAGATTCAAGATAATGCCGGTAACATCTTCCTTAACCCCAGGTATTGATGCGAACTCATGCTCAACACCCTGAATACGGATGGTGTTGATGGCATAACCCTCAAGGGATGAGAGAAGAATGCGTCGGAGGGCATTACCAATGGTAATACCAAAACCTGGCTCGAGAGGACGGAACTCAAACTTTCCGTACTTGTCGTCAGCCTCCAGCATTATAACTTTTTCTGGTTTTTGAAATGCTAATACCGCCATTGATTTATTTATTATTTAGAGTACAACTCAACAATCATCTGCTCCTTGATATTCTCAGGAATGTCAGCACGGTCTGGAACATGAAGATACTTTCCTGCTTTCTGTGACTCATCCCACTCAATCCAAGGATACTTGCTGTGATTGAAACCTGAAAGAGACGCCTCTATTACCTCAAGGCTCTTTGACTTCTCACGAACAGCAACAATCTGTCCTGGCTTAACGGAATAAGAAGGAATGTTCACAACAGCACCGTCAACTACAATATGCTTGTGGCTGACAAGCTGACGAGCAGCAGCGCGTGTAGGAGCAATACCTAAACGATAAACCACATTGTCAAGACGAGACTCGAGGAGCTGAAGAAGAACCTCACCTGTTACACCTGACATCTTTGAGGCTTTCTCGAAAAGATTACGGAACTGACGCTCAAGAACACCGTATGAGTATTTTGCCTTCTGCTTCTCAGCAAGCATCAAACCGTACTCAGATGACTTCTTGCGGCGGTTGTTTCCATGCTGACCTGCAGGATAATTTCTTTTCTCAAGAACCTTATCTGGGCCGAAGATAGCCTCACCAAAACGACGTGAGATTCTTGATTTTGGTCCAATATATCTAGCCATATATTTCTTTTTGATTAAAAGTGCCAGACCCACAGCCCGCAGCAGCAGCCGCAGAAAGGAAAGATGCGGCAAAAAAGAGCCGTGGGGCTAAGCATAACATAAAATTAAACTCTTCTTCTCTTTGGAGGGCGACAACCATTGTGTGGAAGTGGCGTAACATCGATGATTTCAGAAACCTCGATGCCGGCACCATGACATCCACGTACAGCAGCCTCACGACCATTACCTGGACCCTTAACGTAAGCAACAACTTTTCTCAAGCCAAGATCGTACGCTACCTTAGCGCAATCCTGCGCTGCCATCTGAGCTGCGTATGGAGTGTTCTTCTTTGAACCACGGAAGCCCATCTTACCAGCTGATGACCAAGAGATGACCTGACCCTCACTGTTAGCAAGGCTAACAATGATGTTGTTGAATGATGAGTGAACATGAAGCTGTCCCTGAGCATCAACCTTGACATTTCTCTTCTTAGCAGAAGTGGTTTTCTTTGCCATATTGTTCTATTATTTAGTAGCTTTTTTCTTATTTGCAACTGTTTTCTTCTTACCCTTACGAGTACGAGCGTTATTCTTTGTACTCTGACCGCGTACAGGAAGACCGAGACGATGACGGATTCCACGGTAACAACCAATGTCCATCAAACGCTTAATGTTAAGCTGAATCTCTGAGCGAAGGTCACCCTCAACCTTATACTCGGCAGCTATAATCTCACGAATCTTACCTGCCTGCTCATCATTCCAGTCCTTAACTTTCAAATCCTTGTCTACGCCAGCCTTTTCCAAAATCTTAGCTGAGCTGCTGCGACCAATACCGAAAATGTATGTGAGCGCTATTTCACCTCTCTTGTTCTGAGGGAGGTCTACACCAACAATTCTTATTGCCATATCTAAATATTATTTCTTATTCATACAAAAGAATTATCCCTGACGCATCTTGTACTTAGGATTCTTCTTATTAATAACAAACAAACGACCTTTACGTCTTACGATTACGCAATCTGGTGTACGTTTCTTCAAAGAAGCTCTTGTTTTCATATAACGTTTTTTTATTTATATCTGAATACTATACGTCCCTTGGTCAAATCGTATGGAGACATCTCTACACGAATCTTATCACCCGGAAGAATCTTAATGTAATGCATACGCATCTTACCTGATATATGGGCTATAATTTCATGCCCATTCTCCAATTCCACACGGAACATCGCATTTGATAACGCCTCTACAATCGTACCATCTTGCTCTATTGCGGACTGCTTAGCCATATTATAAAGATTTTTCTCTTAATACTTTTTCTATTTCATAAAATGACGACAGAATGTCTGCCTTTCCCTTACGGACACATATCGAATGCTCAAAATGAGCAGCGGGCTTCTTGTCTCTTGTAACAATTCCCCAACGATCAGACTGCATGTAAATATCTTTCGCACCCATCGTAATCATCGGTTCAATCGCTATACACAAACCATTCTTCAATAACATTCCATTTCCTCGCCTACCATAATTTGGTACTTGAGGATCCTCATGCATCTCCTTTCCAATGCCATGTCCAACAAATTCTCGGACAACACCGAAACCGTTAGACTCACAGTGAGACTGAATCGCATATGAGATATCTCCCAAACGATGACCTACAACAGCCTGCTCTATACCGAGATAAAGTGACTCTTTCGTGACATCAAGGAGTCTTTTAACATCCTCCGGAACATCCCCAACAGCGAAAGTGTAACACGAGTCACCACAATAACCATTAAGAAGTGTTCCACAATCAATAGAGACAATATCTCCATCATTCAAAGGAATGTCGTTTGGAATACCATGAACAACCTGCTCATTGACAGAAGCGCATATACTCGCCGGAAAAGGTCCGCCATACGGATTTGGAAAACCTTTGAACGTCGGTACAGCACCATTATCACGGATAAAAGTCTCCGCTATAGTATCAAGCTGTCTCGTCGTGACTCCTGGCTGAATAACCTTAGCTAATTCAGCCAGGGTCTTACCGACAAGTAAATTTGCGTCCCTAAGAAGCTCGACTTCCTCGTCTGTCTTAAGATATACCATCTTATCAAATAAGCTTATCAAGCGTGCTCTCCGCGAATTCTACCAGTCTCAAGGAGTCCATCATAATGACGCATAAGAAGGTGACTCTCAATCTGCTGAAGAGTATCGAGTACGACACCAACAAGAATCAACAATGAAGTACCGCCGAAGAACTGGGCAAACTCTCTCTGAACACCGAAATAGCCAGCGAAAGCAGGCAAAATCGCAATAAGCGCAAGGAACAAGGAACCTGGGAATGTGATTTTTGACATGATGTTGTCAATATAATCCGCAGTATCAGTTCCTGGCTTGACACCTGGAATAAAGCCATTATTACGCTTCATATCCTCAGCCATCTGCACAGGATTTATTGTAATCGCAGTATACAAGAATGTGAACAACACAATCAAAACAGCGAAAACAAGATTGTACACCCAACCTGTCGTGTCAATGAGTACACTAACCCAAGGACTCAACTTACCGCCTGTGATAAATCCAGCAACAGTAATAGGAATGAACATGATTGCCTGAGCAAAAATAATCGGCATGACATTAGCCGCATATGGCTTAAGTGGAATGTACTGACGCGCACCAGCAACCTCCATTTTATTTGAACCAGCTATACGCTTGGCGTACTGAACAGGAACCTTACGTACACCAGAAACAAGACATATAGCAGCACCGATAACAACCACGAAGAGAATAATCTCAACCAGGAAAACTATAAGTCCACCTCCTTGAGGAGTGTTGAAACGAGTAGTTAACTCCTGAACAACTGCCGTAGGGAAACGAGCGATGATACCAATCATAATGATAAGCGAAACACCATTACCAATTCCCTTGTCAGTAATTCTCTCACCCAACCAAAGAATGAACATACTACCTGCCGCCAAGATAATTGTGGCAGTTACGAGGAATACCGGCCATGACAATACTGGGTACAAAGCGGATCCTCCAGTCTGCAGTCTGAGGTTGAAAAGGTAGGATGGAGCCTGAACGAGAAGAATAAGCACTGTCAAATAACGTGTGTACTGATTCATCTTGCGTCTTCCGCTCTCACCCTCGCGTTGCATCTTTTGGAAGTATGGAACAGCTATGCCTAAAAGCTGCATCACAATTGAAGCAGAGATATAAGGCATAATTCCTAGTGCAAAAATAGAAGCCTTAGAAAAAGCACCACCTGAGAACATATCAAGAAGAGACATCAAACCGCCTTCCGTCTGATTGACCAATCCTTCCAACGCAGATGCGTTAATACCAGGAAGTACAACAAACGATCCAAAACGATAAACAACGACCATAGCGATAGTGAACAAGATCTTCGCTCTTAGTTCTTCAACGCTAAATATGTTAGTCATTGTTCTGATGAACTTGATATTCTTAAGGTTTCCCATTACTTTTTCCATTGTATTAGAGTTTTACAGCGTTACCACCCTTTTCTTTAATTGCAGTCTCAGCTTTTGCAGAAAATGCATTAGCCTCGACGTCAACTTTTGATGTGAGCTCACCATTTGCAAGTACTTTCACAAGCTGACCTTTCTTAGCCAAACCTGCGTTGATAAACTCAGCTATGCCAATCTTAGATACACTGAGTTTATTTGCAAGCTCTTGAATAACATCAAGATTGATTCCTTTGTATTCCACACGGTTAATATTCTTGAAACCGAACTTAGGAACACGTCTCTGAAGTGGCATCTGACCTCCTTCAAAACCAATCTTCTTCTTATAACCAGATCTTGCCTTAGCACCCTTATGTCCACGTGTGGCAGTACGACCCTTACCAGAGCCGTAACCACGACCAACACGCTTAGAGTTGTGAGTTGCGCCCTCAGCAGGCTGCAAATTATATAATTCCATTTTAATCTAGTTTAAAGTACGTAAATTTAGTCAATAATCTCAATAAGATGTTCAACCTTACGAATCATACCACGAAGTGAGGGAGTATCTTCACGCTCAACCACACGGTTAATTCTACCAAGGCCAAGAGACTCGAGAGTAGACTTCTGGTCTGCAGGACGACCTGCCTGACCCTTAACCTGCTTAATCTTAATTGTTGCCATGATTTGTCCTCCTTATCCTCTAAATACTTTACTCAAATTAACACCGCGGTTCTTTGCAACAGTCTTTGGGTCACGCATGTTTGCGAGAGCCTCAATAGTAGCCTTAACAAGATTATGAGGGTTAGAAGAGCCCTTAGACTTAGCAAGGACATCAGTAACTCCTACACTCTCGAGTACGGCGCGCATAGCACCACCTGCAACAACTCCAGTACCCTCGGCTGCTGGCATGATGAGTACACGAGCACCACCAAACTTAGCATAAGCCTCATGAGGAACAGTTCCCTTGAGAACAGGCACTTTAACAAGATTCTTCTTAGCAGCTTCTACACCCTTAGCGATTGCAGCCGTAACCTCGCCAGCCTTACCAAGACCGTAACCTATGACACCTTTACCGTCACCAACAACAACGATGGCAGCGAATGTAAATGTACGACCACCCTTAGTAACCTTAGTAACACGATTAATAGCAACCAATCTGTCCTTCAGTTCGGCATCATTTGTAACTTTAACTCTATTTACCATAATCGTATTTTAAAATTTAAGACCAGCATTACGAGCAGCTTCAGCCACTTCCTTAACTCTACCGTGATACAGATAACCATTACGATCGAAAACTACAGTTGAGATACCAGCCTCGATAGCCTTCTTAGCAACCATCTCACCAACCTTAGCAGCCTGTTCTTTCTTCGGCATCTTCTCAAGACCGAGAGAAGAGGCGGAAACCAAAGTGCTGGCAGTCTCGTCATTGATTACCTGAACATAAATCTGCTTGTTACTTCTGAACACTGACATACGTGGACGCTCAGCAGTACCGGAAATCTTATTACGTACTCTATATTTAATTTTGATACGTCTTTCTATCTTTGTAATCATACTCTTGTCAATTATTATTTAGCGTTAGCAGACTTACCTGACTTTCTTCTGATCACCTCGCCTTCGAAGCGAATACCCTTACCCTTGTAAGGCTCTGGCTTGCGGAAAGAACGAATCTTAGCACACACGAGACCAAGTAATTGCTTGTCGCAAGACTCGAGCATGATAAGAGGATCCTGGTTTCTCTCAGACTTAGTCTCAACTTTAATCTCCTTAGGGAGAACGAAAACTATACTGTGAGAATATCCCAAAGCGAAATCAAGAACATTACCCTGGTTTGACACACGGTAACCAACACCGACCAAAACCAAAGTCTTCTTGTATCCCTCAGAAACACCAACAACCATGTTGTTCACGAGTGAACGATACAAACCATGGAAAGCATGACGCTGCTTAGTATTATCCTGCATCAGCTCCAAATTCTCTTCCATTGTAATTTTACCGTCCTCAATAACAACTTTTATTGATGGGTCAACATACTGAGTAAGTTCACCCTTAGGACCTTTAACCGTTACAATGTCATCCTTATGAGTTACAGTAACTCCTGCAGGAATAGTAATAGGCAATTTACCAATTCTAGACATTTGTTTAATCCTCCATAATTAATAAACAAAACAAAGCACCTCACCACCAATCTTAAGTGAAGCGGCCTCTTTGTCTGTCATTACACCTTTAGATGTGGATATGATAGCAATACCCAATCCATTAATAACACGCGGCATATCCTTGTATCCTGTGTACTTACGAAGACCAGGACGAGATACGCGCTTCAAGCACTGAATAGCGCTTACCTTAGTCTCAGGATCATACTTAAGCGCAACCTTAATAGACCCCTGAGGACCTTCCTCTACAAACTTGTAGTTCAAGATGTAACCCTTGTCGAAGAGAATCTTAGTAATTTCCTTCTTAAGGTTTGAGGCTGGGACTTCAACTACCTTGTGCTTAGCCTGGATAGCATTTCTCAGTCTCGTTAAATAATCAGCTATTGGATCTGTCATAATGTAATTAAATTAATCTCGTCTGAGCGAGACAATATTTAACAATAATGAATTAATATATAACTCAAATTATCATCGGAATACCCCCGAACTGGTATTCCTCAGATTTTTGTGTTATCATTGAAACCTGGACAAACCGTAACAATTACCAACTTGCCTTCTTCACGCCTGGGATAAGACCCTGTGAAGCCATCTCACGGAATTGAATACGAGAAAGACCGAACTGGCGCATATATCCTCTTGGACGACCAGTGATCTTGCAACGATTGTGCAAACGAATCGGATTTGCATTAGCAGGAATATCCTGGAGAGCACGAGCTGCCTCATAAGCCTCTGCAGGCTCACCTGTTGCGACAATCTTCTTTAACGCTGCACGCTTTGATGCGTATTTTGCCACGAGTTTTGCACGCTTAACTTCGCGTGCCTTCATTGATTCTTTTGCCATAAAAATTATTTTTTAGCATCTTTGAACGGAAGACCGAACGCCTTCAGAAGAGCATAGCCTTCCTCATCAGTCTTGGCTGTAGTTACGAAAGTGATATTCATACCCATGATCTTATCAACCTGATCGATATTAATCTCTGGGAAAATAATCTGCTCTGTGATACCGAGAGTATAGTTTCCACGACCATCGAACTTAGACTCAATACCCTTGAAATCACGGATACGAGGAAGAGAAACACGGATAAGCTTCTCGAGGAACTCATACATTCTCTCACGTCTAAGAGTAACCATAACGCCAATAGGCATTTTCTTACGAAGGCGGAAATTAGAAATATCCTTCTTAGACATAGTAGCGACAGGCTTCTGACCAGTAATCTGAGCAATCTCATTCATAGCGATCTCGATAACCTTCTTGTCTGCTGTAGCCTGACCAAGACCCTGGTTAACAACAATCTTCTTCAAAACAGGAATCTGCATTGGAGAAGCGTAGTTAAACTGTTTCATCAACGCTGGAGCGATTTGCTCAGCATAAACATTCTTTAACTGTGCAGTAGTACTCATTATACTTCCTCCCCTGATGCTTTTGATCCTTTAGTGAAACGAACTAACTTTCCGTTGGCACCGATTTTTCTACCAATTCTCACAGGCTTACCAGTCTTAGGGTCAACCACGTTCAAATTAGAGATTGCGATAGGAGCCTCCATCTCAATAATACCTCCCTGTGGGTGTGCAGCACTAGGCTTAGTGCTCTTCTTTATCATGTTCACACCCTCGACAACAGCGCGGTTCTTCTCGACCAAAACACGGAGGACCTTACCAGTCTTACCCTTGTCGTCACCGGCATTAACGTATACTGTGTCGCCTTTTTTTATGTGTAATTTACTCATTGTATAAATCTATGAAAATGATTAAAGTACCTCAGTAGCCAAAGACACCACTTTCATGTTTGCAGCACGGAGCTCACGGGCAACAGGACCGAACACACGGCTACCTCTCATTTCTCCGGCATTATTCAGAAGCACACAAGCGTTGTCATCGAAACGGATGTATGATCCGTCTGGACGTCTTACTTCCTTCTTAGTGCGAACAATAAGAGCCTTAGACACTGCACCTTTCTTGACTTCACTCGTAGGGATAGCGTTCTTAACTGCCACCACAATGACATCGCCAACAGAGGCGTAACGGCGACGAGTACCGCCGAGTACACGGATGCAAAGAACCTCACGTGCGCCACTATTATCAGCAACTGCCAATCTAGATTCAACCTGTATCATATATTACTTAGCTCTTTCAACGATTTGTACTAATCTCCATCTCTTTGTCTTGCTCAATGGACGAGTCTCCATGATGAGCACAGTATCTCCAACATGAGCGTCATTGTTAGCGTCATGAGCGTGGTATTTCTTAGTCTTACTAACGAACTTACCATAAATAGGATGCTTCTCCTTGAACTTGGTAGCGACTACGATGGTCTTGTCCATTTTGTCACTACTTACAACACCCTGGCGTTGTTTTCTTAAATTTCTTTCCATGTAGTCTTGAAATTATTTGTTTCTCTGAGAAAGTTCACACTTCATGCGAGCGATATCACGACGCTGCTTCTTGATAAGAGAAACATTATCAACAGGAGCGATGTGATGGTTGAATTTGGCATCATTATATGCTTTAACCTCTGACTCCAAACGCTCTACGAGTTCTTCAGTGCTAAGTTCTCTAATTTCTGCAATCTTCATAATTATGCGTTTTTATCGTAATCACGACGTACAACAAACTTTGTAGTAGTAGGAAGTTTCTGTGCACCAAGGCGCAAAGCCTCTTTAGCGACCTCATAAGAAACACCCTCAATCTCAAAAAGAATACGTCCTGGTTTTGCAGGGAAAACATAAGCATATGGATCACCCTTACCTTTACCCATTCGGACATCAGCAGGTTTCTTAGTGATTGGTTTATCCGGGAAGATACGGATCCAAACCTGTCCCTGACGCTGCATATAACGTGTGATAGCCACACGAGCCGCCTCAATCTGGCGAGCAGTTATCCATCTTTCCTGGAGAGCCTTAATACCGAAGCTTCCGAAAGCGAGCTCAGTACCTCTGTGAGAAACTCCTGCCCAACGACCACGTCCTTTTTGCGGTCTTCTATATTTTTGTCTTTTAGGCTGTAACATTTTTCTTCAAATTAATTGTTGCGATTAGACTTTTTGTTTCTAAATCTTCTGCCACCACCGTTGTTGTTACCACGTCCAGACTCCTTTTGTTGAGTGAAGTTCGGTGTCAAATCCTGCTTGCCGAATTTCTCGCCACGGCAAATCCAAACCTTAACTCCGAGAAGACCAACCTTGGTGAGAGCCTCCGCAAGACAGTAGTCGATATCAGCGCGAAGAGTGTGAAGAGGAGTACGTCCCTCTTTGTACATCTCTGAGCGGCTCATTTCTGCGCCGTTGAGACGTCCTGAAATCTGAATCTTGATACCCTCAGCACCAGCGCGCATAGTGTTAGTGATTGCAGTCTTCACAGCGCGGCGGTAAGCTATCTTACCCTCAATCTGACGAGCTATGTTATTGCCCACGATAGTAGCGTCGAGCTCTGGTCTCTTAATCTCAAAGATATTAATCTGCACATCCTTGTCAGTAACTTTCTTAAGCTCTTTCTTTAGTGCGTCAACATCCTGTCCACCTTTACCTATAATAATACCTGGACGAGCGGAACAAATAGTGATAGTAACAAGCTTAAGCGTTCTCTCGATAACGATTTTAGAAACACTTGCCTTAGCGAGACGAGCGTTAAGATACTTGCGAATTTTGCTATCCTCGAGGAGGTTATCGCCAAAATTCTTACCTCCGTACCAGTTTGAGTCCCAACCGCGCACAATACCAAGGCGGTTGCTAATTGGATTACACTTTTGTCCCATAATTACTTCTCATCATTTGATTTTGCGTCCACGAAAATAGTAACATGATTAGAACGCTTACGAATTCTATATCCACGACCTTGAGGTGCTGGGCGCATACGCTTCAGAGTAGCTCCCTCATTGACAAAGATCTTAGAGATATAAAGCTCGCCATTCTCTGCCTTACTATCGTTTTTCTGCTCCCAATTGGCGATAGCAGAACGAAGCAACTTCTCGAGATCCTTAGAAGCATCCTTAGAACAGAACTTGAGAGTTGCGAGTGCCTTGCTAACCTCCATACCTCTTACGAGGTCTGCCACATAACGCATCTTACGAGGAGATGACGGGATATTGCGGAAAGTAGCAAAGTACTGAGATTTCTTGGCCTCCTTGATAGATTCAGCCATTTTATGTTTTCTTGCTCCCATTATATAAAAGTCAATTTACTTGTTAACCCTTATTTACTTTTTCTTATTACCTGCATGACCGCGGAACGTACGAGTGAGAGCGAACTCACCAAGCTTGTGACCGACCATGTTCTCTGTAACGTAAACAGGGATAAATTTATTTCCATTGTGTACTGCAATAGTATGACCCACGAAGTCAGGTGATATCATTGAAGCACGTGCCCATGACTTGATTACGCTCTTCTTGCCGCTCTCGTTCATAGCGAGAACCTTCTTCTCGAGCTTAACGTTGATGTATGGACCCTTTTTTAATGAACGACTCATATTCAGTTAACTTTATTTCTTGTTACGTCTTTCGATTATGTACTTGGTTGAAGCCTTCTTAGGCGCACGAGTCTTAAGACCCTTAGCGTAGAGACCATTACGTGAACGTGGATGACCACCTGTCTGACGGCCTTCACCACCACCCATTGGGTGATCGATTGGGTTCATGACAACACCACGGTTGTGTGGACGGCGTCCCAACCAACGTGAGCGACCAGCCTTACCAGAAGACTCGAGAGCGTGATCAGAGTTGCTTACGCTACCGATTGTCGCACGACATACTGAAAGAATCTTTCTAATCTCACCTGAAGGGAGCTTAATAACGCAGTAGCGTCCCTCACGTGAAGTTAACTGAGCGAAGTTGCCGGCTGAACGAACCATCTTAGCACCCTGACCTGGGCGAAGCTCGATATTGTGTATAACTGTACCGACTGGGATATTCTCCAGTGGGAGAGTGTTACCGAGATCTGGGGCAGCCTCTGCGCCAGACATGATTGTCATACCAACCTGCAATCCGTTAGGAGCAACGATATAACGTTTTTCACCGTCAGCATAGAAAACGAGAGCGATACGAGCACTTCTGTTTGGATCGTACTCAATTGTCTTCACAACTGCAGGAATTCCGTCTTTCTCTCTCTTAAAATCGATAATACGAATCAAACGCTTGTGACCGCCACCTCTGTAGCGAACAGTGATACGGCCTTGATTGTTACGACCGCCGGTGCTGCGTTTACCGAAAACAAGAGTTTTCTCTGGTACTGATGTAGTAACATCATCGAAAGTACCAATAGCCTTGTGTCTTTGACCAGGAGTAACTGGTTTAAATTTACGAATACCCATTTTTTAATTAAATGTTACTATACAAATCTATAGTTTCGCCTTCTTTAAGAGTAACGATGGCCTTCTTGAAAGCCTTAGTTCTACCCTTGATAACACCAGCCTTAGTGTAACGGCTCTTACGCTTACCAGCGTAGTTCATAGTGTTAACGGAAACTACGTTTACATTATACTTAGCCTCTATTTCCTTCTTTATCTCAATCTTGTTGGCACTAGGAAGCACAATGAAGCCGAACTTATTGTTCTGCTTCTCTGAAATAGCGTTCATCTTCTCAGTCACCAATGGTTTGATAATGTATGCCATATCTTGCGTCTCCTATAATTACTTATTTAAAGTTTCATCAACCAACTTAACCGCATTCTCAGTCATAACTAACACATTTGCATTCATCACCTTATAGGTATTGAGTGCACTGGCAGTCATAACTTCAACACGCTGGATATTACGGACTGACAAATTTACGTTTTTCTTAACTTCTGGCAAAAGTATAAGAGTCTTCTTGCCTGAAATTTTAAGATTATTTAACAGATTTACAGCATCTTTAGTCTTTGGAGCCTCAAAATCGAAGTCCTCAACGACAACGATAGCGTTCTGCTGAGCCTTATAAGAAAGAGCACTCTTACGAGCGAGAACCTTAACTTTCTTATTAAGTTTGAACCAATAGTCACGAGGAGTTGGACCAAAGACACGTCCACCACCACGGAGAACTGGAGACTTGATATCACCTCTACGAGCGCCGCCGCCGCCTTTCTGACGGATGAGCTTACGAGTAGAGCCTGTGATTTCGCTTCTTTCCTTAGACTTATGAGTACCCTGACGCTGAGCAGCCAGATACTGATTTACTGCGAGATAGATTACGTGGTCGTTAGGTTCAATTCCGAAGATAGAGTCGTTCAAAACAACCTTTCTACCAGTATCCTCACCTTTGATGTTTAATACTGAAACTTCCATAATTACTTGTTAACAATTACAATTGAACCCTTATAACCTGGAACAGAACCCTTCACGAGGAGGAGGTTGTGCTCAGGTATAATCTTAATCACCTGAAGGTTTTGTGTAGTCACCTGCTCATTACCCATGTGTCCGCCCATGCGAAGGTTCTTGAACACGCGAGAAGGAGTGGCACAAGCACCGATAGAACCTGGCTTGCGGAGACGGTCATCCTGACCGTGAGTTGACTGACCTACACCTCCGAATCCCCAGCGTTTTACTACACCCTGGAAACCTTTACCTTTGGAAGTACCAATAACATCTACATAAGAAGCATCGTTGAAAAGCTCTACAGTGATAACATCACCGAGGTTGTGCTCCTCTTCATAAGTGAACTCGGCCAAGTGTCTCTTTGGTGTTGTCCCAGCTTTCTTGAAGTGACCCATCATAGGCTTTGTAGTGTTCTTCTCCTTAGCCTCCTCGAAGCCAACCTGAACAGCAGTATAGCCATCCTTCTCAACAGTCTTCAACTGAGTTACAACACAAGGACCCAATTCGATAACAGTGCATGGAATATTCTTTCCATCGGCACTGAATACGGAAGTCATTCCGATTTTCTTTCCTAATAATCCTGGCATTTCTTTAAATACTTTAATTGTTCTCTAATACTAAACCTTAATCTCAACCTCAACTCCGCTAGGAAGCTCAAGCTTCATAAGAGCATCGACAGTCTTAGCAGAAGAGCTATAGATGTCAATAAGTCTCTTGTATGTGTTCAGCTCAAACTGCTCACGAGACTTTTTGTTAACGAAAGTAGAACGGTTAACAGTGAAAATACGCTTACGTGTTGGGAGTGGAATAGGACCACTTACGATAGCGTCTGTTGCCTTTACAGTCTTCACAATCTTCTCAGCTGACTTGTCAACGAGATTGTGGTCATAAGACTTCAGTTTAATACGAATTTTTTGACTCATAATTATTTTTGTTAAATTAAAACCGGGACGGCTGACATTTTCAAAGAGTCGTTTGTTCGAAAACGCCGACATCCCATGATATATCATGTTTGGGTTCCGGACAAGAAGTCCGGAGCCCAAAAATTCCATTATACGAGATCTGTACGTCCGTTAACCTCAGCAAGCACCTCCTTAGCGATGTTGCTGCTAACTGGAGCGTGGTGATCATACTGCATAGAAGAAGTAGCGCGACCAGAAGTGATAGTACGGAGAGCTGTAACATATCCGAACATCTCACCCAGTGGAACGAGAGCCTTGACGATACGAGCGCCAGAGCGGGCTGTATCCATACCCTCAACCTGACCACGGCGCTTATTAAGGTCACCGATCACGTCACCCATGTTCTCCTCTGGAGTAACAACCTCAAGCTTCATGATAGGCTCCATAAGAACTGGCTTAGCCTGTGAGCAAGCGTTCTTGTAAGCCTGACGAGCTGCGATCTCGAATGACAACTGGTCTGAGTCGACTGGGTGGAAGCTACCATCCACGAGAGTCACCTTCATGCTATCCATTGGGAAGCCACCGAGTACACCATTCTTCATAGCCTCAGCGAATCCCTTCTGAACAGATGGGATAAACTCCTTAGGAACGTTACCACCCTTAACCTCGTCAACGAACTGAAGACCTGTGCCCTCGAAGTCCTCATCAACAGGACCCACGTTAACGATGATATCTGCGAACTTACCACGACCACCGGACTGTTTCTTGTAAACCTCACGGAGGTTAACAGTCTTAGTGATAGCCTCCTTGTAGTTAACCTGAGGTTTACCCTGGTTACACTCAACCTTGAACTCACGCTTCAGACGGTCGATAATGATATCGAGGTGGAGCTCACCCA
>CALCEL010000066.1 GCA_937900485.1 uncultured Prevotellaceae bacterium | reverse complement strand
ACTGGTTTGATGCGACTTGGCGTAACTTTTGATGAAATTATTTAGGACACTATTGGTTTCCGGGACCTTTTTCACACCTACTTATTTGACGTCCTTACTTTTATTCTTACGTTTATTCGTGTCTTATTGCTTCGATAGGGTCCATGTTGGCGGCTTTTCTTGCGGGGATATATCCGAACAGCACTCCGATAAGCACGCAAACGGCGAAGCTGACGTATATAGACCATGCTGGAACGCTTGACGGCATGCCGAAGAGAGGCACTATCCAGTTGCTCGAGGCACATCCGACGAACACACCCAACAGACCACCTGTCAGTGATATTAGCACAGACTCTATCAAGAATTGCAGACTAATGGTCATTCCCGTGGCACCTACTGCCATTCTCAATCCAATCTCTTTAGTTCTCTCAGTCACGGACACGAGCATGATATTCATGATGCCGATGCCTGCCACGAACAGTGAGAAAGCCGCCGCCACAACAAGTATGATAGTTACCGTGTCCATTGTGCTTGACATAGTCTGCATCATCTCCGCCTGCGAGCGTATGGTGAAGTCGTCGTCTTGTCCTTCCTTTATCTTATGATTCTCTCGTAGTATCTGTGTCAGTTCCTCGATTGCCGCATCTGAAAGCTCCTCTGTCACTGCTGAGCAGTTGATGCTTGAGAAGTATGTCTGAGCCGCTATACGTTTCATGACGCAGGTGTAAGGTGCGATGATGACGTTATCTTGGTCCATACCCCAGGAGTTATATCCTTTAGATTTAAGCACGCCGACTATTCGCAGAGGTATTGACTTGAATCGTATGTTACGTCCGATAGGGTCCACTCCATCTCCGAACAGCTCGTCGACGATAGTCTTTCCGACCACGCACACCTTGGCGCTCTTCTTGATATCCTCTTCCGTGAAGCATTCACCTTCCTGTATGGTCCATTGTTTGATGTCCAGATATTCAGGTGTCTCTCCGTAGATTGTTGTGTTGGTGTTATTGTTGCCATAAATCACCTGTCCGCTAGAGCTGACCTCTGGAGACACGTTAGTGACGAATTTCTTCTCTGCGAGAATACGTTCATAGTCTGCTATTTTCAGAGTCTGCATACTTGACGGATCTTGTCGTACACCTCCTCTCATGTCCGCTCCGGGTCTTATGGTGAGCAGGTTTGTTCCCATCGTCGACAGTTCTTTCCTTATGCTTTCCTTAGAACCTTGTCCTATACTCATCATGATGATGACAGCTGCCACACCTATTATAATACCCAGCATGCTGAGGAACGAGCGCATTTTATTGTTTGTTACAGCGTTGATGCTGACTTTTAACAAATTAAGTATATTCATGTTTACACGTTCGTAATAGTTAATACATATTTGTGAAGATCACTGATGAGACATCAGTCGTCCTGCGGTTTAGGCAGAGCGGCGAGAGCCTTCGCCGCCGACTTGATGTTAGTGTTGATAGTGTCCTCGCGTATCTTGCCGTCTCTTAAGTTGATGTTCCTGCTTGAGTATTCCGCAATTTCCGGGTTGTGTGTGACGAATATTATGGTACGTCCCTCGGCGTGTAGCTTTTGGAAAAGCACCAGCATCTCGAATGAAGTTCGTGTATCCAGGTTACCTGTAGCTTCGTCCGCGAGAATGACAGCCGGGTTATTGACCAATGCTCTGGCGATAGCCACTCTTTGCATTTGTCCTCCTGACATCTGGTTTGACTTGTGATCCAGTCTGTCCGCCAGTCCAACAGCCTCTAGAGCCTTTATTGCAGCTTCACGTCTTTGTGCGGCATTATACCTATTATTATACATAAGAGGAAGCTCCACGTTCTCCACCGCAGTTGTTTTTGCGAGCAGGTTATAATTCTGGAATACGAATCCTATTTTCCTGTTTCTCAGTTTTGCTCGTTGATTCTTAGACATCTTCCTCACAGGAGTTCCGTCGAGGAAATACTCGCCTGACGTTGGAGTGTCCAAGCATCCCAGCTGGTTGAGCAGCGTGGACTTTCCGGAGCCGGATGTACCTTGTATAGTTACGAACTCTCCCTCGTATATCTTGAACGATACCCCTCGCAGTGCCTTGACAGTCTCAGAGCCTACCTGAAAATATCTTTTTACGTCCTGTAGTTCGATGACTACCTTTCTTTTATCTTCTTCCATATTCATTAAGGGAAATTAAGGTGTTATGAGAGAATGAAATCCGGACTACGAGTGTTGACACTTTGAGCAGTTCATATATGTCGTATGCCGTGTTCCTGTTGACTTGCGACTCATGATACCATGTTAGTGTGAGTCTTCCTTGCCGGTTGTCCTGTCAATGTCAATTATCGGGATAAGACACACAAGAGTTCCTCACATTTCCATTCTCATTTTCACCTGTTATTTTGCCGTCTCACTTCTTTTTGTTTCCCGGTCTAGGCATGAACGGGTTTGCCGCAGTCTCTTCCTCTTCTTCCTCCTCAGATCCGTCGACGTTGAAGTCTGTCAGCACCTTTGTGCCCTCACTAATACCAGACACAATCTCAGTATAAGTACCGTTTGTTGTTCCGATTGTCACTGCGTGCGCTTTGAACGTGTTATTGTCCAGAGTCCAAACGATATGCTCACCTTCGGCGGATTCTATTTTTTGTCCGTCTTTCAGCAGAGCCTCGTTAGGTACGAAACGTAAAGCCTTGTTTGGCACTGTCAGTACGTTATTCTTTTCCAGTGTGAATATTGTCACGCTTGCCGTGAGTCCTGGTTTCAGTTTCATGTCATCGTTAGGAGCGGAGATGACCACCTCATAAGTCACGACATTTGACTCAGTCGTTGCTTCCTGTCTAACCTGAGTAACCCTGCCTTCGAACGTGTCGTCAGGATAAGCGTCGACTGTAAATGTCACCCTTTGTCCTTCCTTCACTCCGCCTATGTCAGCCTCGTCGATATCCGCGATGACCCTCATGTCAGTCAAGTCCTGTGCTATGATGAAGAGCGTTGGAGTTGTCATTGACGCTGCCACGGTCTGTCCTTCTTCCACCTCTTTAGATAATACCACACCGTCGATAGGCGCCGTGATGGTAGCGTATCCGAGATTTGTCTGAGCCTTAGTCACAGACTGTTGCTGTACCTTAACTGTCTGTTGCGCTTTCTCGTAAGACAATTTAGCGCTTTCGAAGTCGTTTGCGCTGACAAGTCCCTTCTCGTAAAGCGTTTTATATCTGTTATAATTAGATTTCTGGTAAGTGAGTTCAGACTGAGCGTTTGACAGGTTGCTTTGTGCGCTGGCGAGCTCAGAGAGAAGATTCGTTTTGTCCAGTTCCGCTATCACCTGTCCTTTCTTAACCTCGGAATTATAGTCGACGTATATCTTGTCGATGATACCGCTGACCTGAGTACCTACCTCGACCTCCGTTACTGGTTCGATAGTACCTGTTGCGGTGATGCTTGTCTGTATGTTGTTTTTAGCCACTGTAGCCGTTGAGTATGTTACCTTTTGCTCAGAGTCACAAGCGGTGAGAATTGCTGTTAACGCAAAAACTGTTAGTATGTTAATAGTTTTCATATATCTTAATGTTGTGAGTTATGATGAGTTTTCTATACATTTTAAAGAGCCAAGTCACCGTTTTTGTAAAAGTTAAGCAGTGACAGATTGAGTAGGGCAGTGTATTTAGTCTGCAGGAGAGTTTGTTGCGCTTGCAGCAAGTTATTCTTACCTGTTGTAAGCTCGATGATGTTTTTCAGTCCGAGGTTGAACTGTTCGCTGACGAGCTCATAGCTTTCCTTCATGCTCTCCTCGTTTTTCTTTGCGTACACATACTGTTGTTGTGAGTTAGAGGCGTTGAGGTAATAATTCTCAACGGTGGAGTAGAGTTGTTTCTGTGCCTCCTGCAGTTGCAGCTCGCTGTTCTGTTTTGCGTACTTAGCCTTTCTGATGTTAGTCCTTGTCTGCAGGTTGTCGAAGATGGGCACAGACAATGTCAGTCCCACAGAGTTGTTCAGGTTCGTCTTAATCTGTTGTGCGAAGCTATTATCCGAAGCGCTTGAGTTGCTTGATCCTATACCAGCGTTCAGAGAGATGGTAGGCATATATCCTGCTTTGGAAGACTTTATCGCCAGGTCAGACGACTCGATGTCCAGTATTTTTGACTTGATCTCCGGTCTGCTGTCCATTGCCGCGTTATACACCTCATTTTTGTTAGGTATAGGATAGAGAATTTTCTCTTCGTTTACGTCTGGAATCGCCACGTCGAAATCCTCGTCGTCATGAATCTCTAACAGCTGCTTCAGTTGGAGTTTGTAGTTTGCCAGCTGGCTCTGAGCCTGTATCAGTGAGTATTTGTCTTGAGCCACTTGTGCCTCAAGTTGAACCAGGTCCACCTTAGCGAGGCTCCCGACCTCCACCATTGTTTTAGCTCTGTCGACCTGTTGTTGAGAGGCCTTCACGATTTCCTCGTTCACCTTGACTGCCTCGTTCTCGTACAGTATCTGAACATACAGCTGTGCTATCTGTTCCTGTATGCTGTTTGACTCCTGTTCTACGTCGAGCGCTGTAGTCTCCTCCGTAATCTTATTCTGTTTTATTGATATCCTGTTTTTATTGCCGTTCCAAACCGTCCAGTTGGCGTTTATGCCGTATGACCCGTTATACGTCACAGTATTTGAGTTCGTCGTCATTGTTCCGTTCTCGAGAGTCACTGTGGTCTCGGCGAAAGGCCTGTAGCTTACGTTCTGATTTGTGCTGAAAGAGACAGACGGGAACAGTGCCGCCTGGCTTTGTGACACATCCTCCTTGCTCTGCAGATTAGTCAGTTTCTTTTGTTTAATGGAGATATTGTTCTCTAAGGCATAGTCAATGCACCGTTGAAGCGTCCATTGACTTTGCGCTAGTGCGATGTTTCCACTTAGCAATAGCAAGACAAATGATGATAGATAATGCTTTTTACTCATATATACACCCTGTGTTAAATATTCGGTTATAATTTATTTACTATCTATTAGATGTTCTGAAAAAGATAAGGTTTACTTCCGATTCTGTTAGCGAATGTTAAGATTTAGTGGTGTTTTTATGTTCTGAGTGTGAAGTAATGTAAAAAAAAAACAGGTTAGATAAAAAAACAAAAAAAGGAAAGCAGCCGGACTATAAGCCGGGTTCTGTAATTCTGAAAGAATTGTTTGTCATTTATCCAGTCTATAAGTCACCTTATAGCTCAAGCGTTCTACCCTCTGACTCGGGCGGGCAACCCTCAAACGTCAGTTTACATGAACTTGCAACTCCCAAGATGCACAGCCGGGATGTCACCATACCGCTGGTAAGCTCTTACCTTACCTTCTCACCCTTACAGCTATTGTCTTGCGACGGCAGCTGCGGTTATTTTCTTCTGCATTACTCAGCCCTCTCAGACTCCTTCTATATTAGGAAGTGGGATGCCCTATGTTGCCCAGACTTTCCTCTCGCACATCGGTTAGAATGTGCCAGCGACAAACCATCCGACAGCTTTCCCATAGCAAAGTTACTATTAAAAATGGAAAAATCACGTAAAATGATGAAATTATTTTTTCTCTCACAAAGAATCATTAGTTCTTTCTTACAAGATATAAATGATACGCTCATCATGTTGGTTGTCCTTGAAAAATTGAATGTACTCACAACTACAGCTATTCACTATGGAACTGACAATGAGTTGGTTGTCCTTGAAAAATTGAATGTACTCACAACACGATATATTATGTATAGGTGTAATAATATTATAATGTCTTGCACAGCTTAGTATAATCCCGTTTCATTCATCCAGTGTCTCGTTAACCGGATTTCCTATCCGCACCCCCAATTTTTGCTGTCCGAAATTCCTCATTTTCCATTGACACATGATAACGAAAAAATGACTTCTGGAATTTTTCCGTGTCTTATACGACATCTGAAAATCTTAGGTTAGGACGTTGAAAAGTTCAGGTCAGGATTATTAAAGTTGCAGACCTGCGTATAGACTACAACCTAACCTAAGAATTTCAAAAAAGACACCTAAGATTTTTTAATGCCTTGTTTTAAGATTATCAATAAGTTAACCTGATTTTGGTGAAAAATAGGCATGGGAAATTTCGTCACATGATAAATTGTTCATTATTCCACCAATTTATGCATACCGTTGGATCTGTTAAGTCTCGGTTGGCACATGGTGCGTGATAAGGGTGAAATACGCCATCTTTGAGTAAGTTATAACTGATTCAAAGCTACGTTATGGTAAGCTCAATGAGTGTTGGTCTACAGGGAGTGCCATTGAGTATGGTGATGCTCTCTCGTGTTGACACCCTACATTCCGATGGTATAAAGTACGCGTGAACGGGATGTGTCGCAAAGAAAAAATAATTAATAATCTATCAGACTATGAAAATGCTTGCGCAAAGTGCGTGGGATAACTATTGGTGGGCATGAGCCAAACTACATTGTTATTGTCTTACACATCATTAATCTCATCGTTACATAGTTCCCTGTATTTCCATCATGTTCGCATAGCATTATCTGATTATATGAGATAACGGTTTTAGTCCTATTCACGTACCGAAGTAAGGTCTTGGATTTTAACAATTCAGTTAAATTCTCAAATGTGAAATTAGTGAAAAAAAATGAAGATAACGCTTAAGAGATGTTAATGGCTGAGTGTGATGTGTTAAAGTAGTTCAAAAGAAAGAATTTTTTTTGCTCAAATGTTTTGTGAATACTAAAACTTGAAATAAATTTAACGCCGTAAAAGTTAAATATCTAATGAATTTAACATTTCGGAGTCTTGTAAGTTGATAAAAATAAAATTAAAACAAATATGATTATGAAACAGACAAAGAAAAGATTGTATGGTACGCTTGCTGCGATAGCGTTTTTTTCAGGAGTCACAGGTGCTTTTACATTTTCTGTTGCTCGTAATATAGGTGCCACACGCGGTGCTGAGAACGCCGTATACGAGACAGAGTATGCTGATCCTAATCTTATGACTGTGTCAAATATCAAGAGTACTCCGAGCCAGCCGGTTGACCTTACGGTTGCCGCTGAGAAAGGTTGTGCCTCAGTAGTATATATAAAAGTCATTATTGGTGGCGAGACAAAGACGATAGAGTATAGAGACCCGTTTGAGGAGTTTTTCGGTGACTTCTTCGGCCACGGAAATGGCTCGACTCAACGTCGTCAGGTTCAGACCCCTAAGCAGGAGGCTGCCGGTAGTGGTGTGATAATCTCCAAAGACGGTTACATCGTCACTAACAATCATGTTGTGGCTTCCGCTAATAAGGTGTCTGTCAAGCTGAATGACAATAGGGAGTATGATGCGGAGATTATCGGAACCGATCCAAGTACGGACCTGGCGCTTATCAAGATTGACGGTAACGACTTACCTGCGATAACGATAGGAAACAGTGATGACCTGAAAGTGGGCGAGTGGGTTCTTGCTGTTGGTAACCCGTTCAACCTGACGTCAACTGTCACTGCGGGTATTGTCAGTGCCAAGGGACGTGGTCTGGGAGCTAATGGTGTCGAGTCTTTTATTCAGACTGACGCTGCCATCAACAAGGGTAACTCCGGTGGAGCATTGGTCAACGCTCGCGGTGAGCTGGTGGGAATCAACGCCATGCTGTACAGTGAGACTGGCTCATACTCTGGATACGGCTTCGCTATTCCGGTGAGCATTATGAAGAAGGTGGTGACGGACATCAAGGAGTATGGTACTGTTCAGCGCGCATTGCTCGGCATCAAGGGTACCACACTGATTGACTACATCGATAATAAGAAACGTTCGGATGACAAGTATAAGGCTGACTTCGGAACCAACGACGGTGTGTATGTCGCTGAGGTGGTTGAAGACGGGGCTGCAGCGGAGGCTGGCTTGAAAGAGGGTGATGTCATCATCAGCGTCTCTGGAAAGAAGGTCACAAAGATGTCTGAGTTGCAGGAGGCACTCAGCAAGTACAGACCTGGCGACAAGGCCAATGTGGTTTATCTGCGTGATAAGAAGGAGAAGTCCACAACCATCACCTTCCGTAATTCCAAGGGAACGACGAAGGTGAGCAAGGCGGAGAAGCTGTCAAGTCTCGGAGCTGAGTTCAAGGAGATTACTGATAACGACAAGAAAGCGCTGAACGTGGCGTTCGGTGTCAAGGTGACAAACCTGAAGGCTGGTAAGCTCAAGAGCGCCGGAATATCCAACGGTTTCATAATACGTAAGTGTAACGGATTGAACATTAAAACAGTCAAGGATATGGAAAAAGCGTTCAAGGCTGCGCAGGAGTCTGAGGAGCAGACACTGTACATCTGGGGTCAGACACCGGCGGGCGTGCAGGCAAGCTACGCTGTGCAGCTGGGAGAGGATTGAGGAAGGAAATAAACCATTATTCCGAATAAATGTCAAAGATGCGGTATAGGGATTATATCCCGTACCGCATTTTTTGTTTTAACCTTTTGACGTTTGTGTAATCATAATAGTAGTAACCCGTCTATACACTCTTGTGGTCGGGTACAGATTATTAGGTTATACGAGAGGGATGAACGGATTTTTTCTCGTAGTGTATGTACTTTTCTACTTTGTATAATGTATGTCGGTTGATTTTCCCTCTTTAGGTCATTGCGTTTCGTGTGACTGTTTTATTTTATTTTGACGATTAATTAAATAGCCAAATTATAATTCTTATGCGTCGTTTATTCATGCTAATGGTAACGTTGACGTTACTGTCTTTAACTGTTAATGCACAAAGTGAGAAACACTATAATGTCACTGGTCGTGTGTTAGACTCTGAGACCGGTGAGTCGCTCATGCAGTGTACAGTCGCTTTGATGTCGCAGGACACCACCAAGCTGGTTGGGGGAGTGGTGACATCTCAGGACGGCAGCTTCACGTTGAAGAATGTGAATAAGGGTTCTTACGTTGTCAAGATCAGTTATGTCGGTTATCATAATTTCTTCCATAAGGTTATAGTCACGGATGAGGCATCGAGTCATAAGGTGGGCACCATCTTGCTTGTACCGTCGAGTGTCGAGCTGAATTCAGCTGTCGTTACTGCTCAGCTTAAGGAAGTCGAGGTCAAGGACGACACGATAATGTTCAACGCCGCCGCATTCAAGGTGGCTGAGGGTTCTGTGCTGGAGGAGCTGATACGTAAATTGCCGGGCGTGGTTGTGGAGGATGACGGAACGATAAAGGTGAACGGTAAGACGGTAAGTAAGATTCTCGTTGAGGGTAAGGAGTTCTTCAGCAATAACAAGAACATGGCGATGAAGAATCTGCCGACGGAGATTATTGATAAGATTAAGACGTACGACAAGCAGAGTGAGCTGTCACGCATCACGGGTATTGACGACGGCGACGAGGAGACAGTCATTGACCTGACGATAAAGAAAGGTATGAAGAAAGGATGGTTCGGCAATGTCGACCTGTCGTACGGTAGTCGTGAGAGATACTCCGAGAAGATTATGGCTAACAGGTTTCAGGATGACCTGCAGGCGTCCTTCATCGGCTCTCTGAACAATGTCAACGACCAGACCGGAGGCGGAGGAGGGCGAGGAGGAAATAACGGAGTGACCACAAGCGGCATGGCAGGTGCCCGTCTGGTGTTCGACCTCGATAATTTCGAGTTCGGTGGTAACGTACAGTATTCTGGCAATAAGAATGTGGCGATAACCAATTCATCATCACAGAACTTCGTCAGCACGGAGAAGGCTTCATTCTCGAACAGACTGTCGAACAACCTGACCCGTAAGAAGGATTTCTCCGGAAATTTCAAGATGGAGTGGAAGGTGGACTCGTTGACCACTATAATGTTCAGACCTAATGTGTCTGTTGGTAAGAACGACTCGGAAAACTTTGGACGGTCAATGTCGTTCAATGACAATCCGTATGCTGACGATGGGGTGACGAACCCTCTCGTTCAGTATTATCTCATACGGGACTCCATTAAGGTGAACGAGTCGGAGTCGCAGTCTTGGAGCAATGGCGACTCATATAACGTGGACGGAGAACTGATAGTCAACAGAAAACTGGGTGGTAATCCTTGGTTTGGCGATACGTCTGACAAGAAGAAGAGCGGCAGAAACGTCAGTCTGCGACTCAAAGGTGTGTTGGGAGACACAAAAAGAGATAACTCGACGTACTCCAGCACTATCTATCATCAGAAGGGTGACTCGACGGATGTCACATGCAGATACAGGAACACTCCTTCGTATAATAGGAGTTATACGGTCGGCATGACGTATTCGGAACCGATACTGAGAAATCTCTTCGCACAGGTCAACTATAGTTATAACTACTCGAAGAGACACTCAGACGGTAAGACGTACGATTTCGGAGCTGTCGACTCTATAGGAGTGGAGATATGGGAGCGTTACGGACAGTTCGGACTGTTGGCGCCTGATTATATGGACTTCTTGTCTGACTCTTTGTCAAGGTATACCGATAATATCAATTACACACATAACATCGAGATCTCATTCAGGTATATCACCTCTATCCTTAACCTCAGCGTGGGCGTTAAGATGGAGAGACAGACGCAAGACATGGTGTACCAGTATCAGGGATTGGACACTGTGGCTTCACGTTCTTTCGGACGACTGTCACCAACGCTTAACGCTAAATTCCGTTTCGACAAGCAGCACACTCTGAAAGTGTCGTACAGAGGTAGTAGCCGACAACCTGACATGACGGACTTGTTCAATCTTACGGATAATTCTAACCCTCTGAATATTAAGGAAGGTAATCCTGATCTTAAACCGTCGTTCACGAATAACGTGAGTGCGGACTATAACAAGTATTTCGTCAAGACGAGTCAGGCTCTCTTCGGACGTCTGTCGTTTAGCAACACCTTTAATGGCATAACAAACAGGACTGAGTATAATGCGATCACAGGTGGACAAGTGACAAGACCTGAGAATATTGACGGAAACTGGAATGTGAACTGTAACATCGGCTTCAATACTCCTTTGTTTATCGATAAGCTCACCTTCAACACGAATACGTCAGGCTCTTACAGAAATAATGTGGGTTATATCTATCAGAACAAAAGTACATTGAAGAATACGGTGAAACATTCCACTCTCGGAGAGAGTCTGTCCTTGGCGTTAAGACTCAGTGACATCGACGTGAGGGCAAATGGTAGTATCACATGGGACAGGTCGTCAAGTGATTTGGTGACTGCTAACAATCAGAATACTGTCCGATTCCACTACGGACTGTCAAGTACCGGCAACTTCAACAACGGCTTTGGTTTCTCCACTGACATCTCGATGAGCAGCCGTAGAGGTTATTCCTCTTCTTCTATGAACACCAATGAGCTGATATGGAACGCGCAAGTCAGTTATCGTTTCCTCAAGGGACGAGCAGCCACTATCAGCATCAACGCTTTTGATATATTACATCAACGTTCTAATATCAGTCGCCAGATCTCCGAGTATTCTCGCAGTGACACGGAGAGTAACTCGATAAACTCGTATTTCCTCTGCCATTTCATCTATCGTCTGAATCTTTTCGGAAGTCGTGAGGTGAGAAAGAATATGCGTGAGCATATGCGCTTCGAAAGAGGAGGGGACAGAATGGATGATAGTGGTGAGCGACGTTTCCGTGGTGGCGGAAGATTGGAAGGTGGTGGCCGTTCATTTGGCGGCAGCCGAGGTGGATTTTAATTTTTCTCGTCTTCCCGACTGAAAGGATGTGTTTTTTGCGTACCTTTACAGCGAATTACAGAGTCTTTTCACATGGGTACGACGGAGAGAACATATATTGCGATAGACCTGAAGTCTTTCTATGCTTCAGTTGAATGTGTGGACAGGGGACTTGACCCTCTGGACACTAATCTCGTGGTCGCTGATGAGAGTCGTACCGAGAATACCATCTGTCTCGCCGTGTCTCCTTCTCTGAAAAGTTTCGGTATTGGAGGCAGGGCAAGACTGTTTGAGGTGGTGCAGAGGGTGAGAGAGGTCAACGGCGAGAGAAGAAGATGTGCCGGCGGCTCTCTCAGCGGCAAGTCTTATTCATCGAGAGTCATTACTGATAACCATGACTATGAGGTTGAATATATCGTCGCCAAACCTCGCATGGCGCGATACATGGAGATGAGCGCAAACGTGTACAGTACTTACCTTAAGTATATCTCATCTGAGGATATTCATGTATATAGTATAGACGAGGTGTTTATGGACGTGACGTCTTATCTCCGCAGTTACAAGATGACGGCACATGAGCTTGCCATGACAATTATTAAGGACGTGCTGAGTAATACGGGCATCACGGCTACCGCAGGCATCGGCACCAACATGTATCTGTGTAAGGTGGCTATGGATATCGTGGCTAAGCATGTGCCGGCGGATAAGGATGGAGTGAGGATAGCTGAACTGGACGAGAATAAATACCGGAGAACGTTGTGGGACTATAAGCCGCTGACTAAGTTTTGGAGAATAGGCTCCGGCATCGCCGAAAAACTCGCTCCATATGGTATCGACACGATGGGAAAGATTGCACGTGTTTCTTTGGAGAATGAGGAATTCCTGTATCGACTGTTTGGCGTGAATGCGGAGCTTATTATCGACCATGCGTGGGGATGGGAACCATGTACCATTGACCTCGTGAAGGCGTATAAGCCTGAGACTCGTTCCGTAAGTAACGGACAGGTCCTCTCTTGTCCTTATGACTTCAGGAAAGCGCTGACGGTGGTGCGGGAGATGGCTGACGCTATAGCTCTGGATCTTGTGGAGAAAAGACTGGTGACTGACCAGCTCGTGTTGTCGGTAGGATATGACAGGACAAGTATCACGGATTCTGGATATGACGGGGCTGTGGTGTACGACCACTACGGCAGGAAAGTGCCAAAACCGGCACACGGAACGGTGAACCTGAAGACTCTGTCTTCTTCTGCTAAGATCATAATGGAGGCTGTGGCGTCTTTGTATAAACGTATAGTAAATCCTACACTGACGATACGAAGACTGAATATCACGGCTAATCATCTTGTCTACGAAGATGTGGCGAGAAAGAAGACTAAGCCGATTCAACTGAGTCTCTTTGATGATTACGAGGAGGTCATGGAAAAGAAAAAGAAGGAGGATGAGTCTCTGGAGAAGGAAAGACGTATTCAGCAGGCGCGACTGTCCATAAAACAGAGGTTCGGCAACAATGCCATACTGCGAGGACTGAATTTTGACGAAGGAGCCACTGCTATCGAACGTAACTCTCAGATCGGTGGGCATAAGGCGTGAGTATGAAAGAGCTACGGTGAACAAGTTTAATATAATGTGTCATGTTATGGGATTATTGGATTATGATAATGATGATGAGGTGATGCGTTTGTACGGGGATATTATTGACATGCCTCATCATGTCTCTAAGAATCATAAGCCGATGTCGATGAAGGCACGGGCTGCTCAGTTCGCTCCTTTCGCTGCGCTGACAGGATATGAGTCTATAATAAAGAAGGTGGACGAAGAGCATGAGGAATCTTCTGACGAGCAGTGACAGTCGGTTGAGGTGTAAGCATAAAAAATGTCAGCAAATCTCTGCTGACATTTTTTATGCTTTATATGTTATCATTCCACACGGAACACAACGCATGAAGTGAACGGGATTTTCTCAGGACATGTTATCTTGGTGGTAATTCCGGAAGTTTTTCTTTTGATGTCTGTCCAAATGCGGAACATAAAGATAATGTTGCCGTAATGAATAGAATAGATTTTTTCATTTGTCTTGATTAGTATTTTATTTGTTGGTTAAAAAATGAGGTATAACCTCGTGTCGTTTGAATGTCGGAGTTGAAAGGTTTGGTTATTCACATTGTCTAATCAACGACGCACCGTCATTAGCAATGATACGTTATCTTGTACTGTTATAACAATCAATTGTCCTAATTATATTTTTTTGCAAAGAAAGTACTATTTTATTAATAACGGATAGCTTCATTGAACTTTTTTATCCAATTATTAACTATCAGCGTGTTTTTTTACAATGCATTCTGTGAATTCTTTTATGTACGACAGGAAAATCCCCATCACAAGTAATTGTGATGGGGACACGATAGTGTATCTTTATACACTACACTTAACGGTTAAAAAATGGTGATAGAATGATTAATTTAAGATTACTAGTATTATGTTTATTTGATTAATATTTTCTTTCCGTCCATTATATATATTCCCTTAGGAAGTGTGCTGGCAGATTGACTGCTACTTGTTGAACTCCATATCCTTTGTCCTGACAGTGTGTATATCTGGTGAGTGCTCACGTCAGCCGAATTGACTATGTCAATGTCCGTTGTCTCCTCACGTGAGTAGTCTCTGTTATTAGTGAGATACATGTCTTCAACAAGAATAGTGCCGTTGCCGTTTCCCCAGAAGCAGACAATGTGTATTTTATTTGTCTCCAGTTTCTGTCCTTTCTTCGAACCGCTAGTGTACGTTGCGTTCTGCAGATCAACGACGATTAGTTTCTTGCTGTTGAAATCGGCAGAGGAGTAGCAGTCGCTCCATATGCTGTTGGCGGTGAAGATGTTGATGTGCGCTCCACACGTCTGCGCTTTCTTGAGTTTTATCACAAGGTATCTGTAGCCTGACATGTCTGCGCCGTTGGTGTACTCCCATCCCATCTGTCCCCATTGTCCAGGTCTGAATGTGTGGGTTGTCTCATCGTAAGAACCTTGGCTGAACAAAGACGTGTTGATGTGCTCGTTGCTAAACGGGAAGAAGGTGACGTGAGCAGACAACGTTCTCTGGTGAGTGTTACCCATTATGTCAGTGAAGGTGGCGGTGATATTCGTGTCTCCTTCTTTCTGTCCATAGATATTTCCGTTGTTGATGCTTACCAACTCCTCATTCTCGATGCTGTACTTAGCTCTTGATGATATGTCCTCCTTATGTCCGTCAGCGAATGTGGCGATGAGATAGAGTGGAACGCCGTTGCCCAGCATCAGTTCCAGGTTATTGTTTGTGAACTCAATGCTTTCTGCCGTCAGCATGTCCTCATTGTATCCATCGAAAGACTCAGGGTAGAACGTGCTCTCGTCGTATTGTTCCTCAGTGGAGAACCAGTCGAAGTCAGCGTAGCTCTTCTCATCTTCCGTGTTTTGTCTATTATTGTAGCAGAACAAACCGAAGCGTGCTCCTACGAATACAGACAAGTTGTATTTAAGTCTTGTCTGTGAGCCTAAAGCCTTATATGTGATGTTGTCTGTAGAGTAGTAGAACTGAGTCTTGCTCGTACCGTAAGTTATGGAGGCCCTCAGGTAAATCACGCTGTCGATGTCACTGACGACAAACTCTTGTTCAGGACTAAAGCCGTCATTCTCCGTCAGCTGATCTTGCCACCAGACAATGCGTGTCTCTCCGTCTTTCTTCTCCACTGCGATAGCTGCGTAAGGATCTTGCAGGATGCAGATTCCAGCTTTGTCTCCGTCGTGTAAGTTACGTATGTCAATACGTATGGTGCCCTTAGATGCCAGCTGTGATTTGCCGTGATAAGCGAAGATACGCTGTGTGAGCATGTTTCTCGTTTGTGTGAGCTTTTCCGTGTTATCTGAAGAGTACAGTCGAAAACGATACTAATTCTTAAATTCTTTTGGAAATCAGCGTGTTACCTATAAGACAAAATAAGACCGGTAACACTTTGGAAACGAGAGGACTT
This sequence comes from uncultured Prevotellaceae bacterium, assembly GCA_937900485.1. Classification (GTDB taxonomy): domain Bacteria; phylum Bacteroidota; class Bacteroidia; order Bacteroidales; family Bacteroidaceae; genus Minthosoma. Next base: position 1,702 of record CALCEL010000066.1, on the reverse strand, counting down.
ACATATTCCTACACGTTTTACACAAATCCAAAGAACGCTCTTACTGGTTGCAAAGGTACAAAAGAATCCGCAAATGCCCAAACTTTCTATGGACTATTTGTGCCTCTTTACATATATTGTTTGCCTTACCACCAAACATAAGTGCCATAGTCAATATCATTTCCCCTCTCTCAGTTACATGCAGGTTACATACCAGTTACATACTATTCACAACTGGGAATCCCTTTATTTATCGGCACTTTCAAAAGCCACTCTTCTATAAAAACATGCCTCCAGTTACATACCAGTTACATACCCTATGCCCAGAATGGCACATACCTTTGTGTTTGTGCAGATTGAAAGCCAATACTTAGGTTCTTCGTTGCCCGTTTGCTCCTGTACCACATTGAAATCTGTGCAAACATTACTTTATCCCCATAAAATCCCTTAATGGCTTAATTTTTGCACGAAAAGTATTTTTATTTTCTTTAAGTTCTAACCTCTTTTTGATCGTAATTGGTTTGTCTGCATTAAAGTGCAGCACTATGTAATAGCGAGCACACTGAGGATCGAACCCATATTTCTGTAGAGTCTCACGCGTCCAAATCTGGAAATGTCCTTTGGTCTTTAACTTGAACATCTGCGCTTCTTCCCCATTTGTATGCAGCAAAACATATCCCAACCGTTCGAAGCCTGGTGTTACTAACAGCGATCCTTTTGAATCGCCCGCACGCAGATAACAGATGCCCGTCTCTATCATCTTCTTACGAAGTTCTGTACGAGCGTGGTTCACCATAACAGTAGCTTCCGCAGAATCATTTTTTTGCAGGAATTTCTTATTCTTCTCTTTTTCTTTGGAGTCAATTTCAAACTTAGAACCGTATGTCTGCTGCTTTACATCAACATGCCGTTTTAATTGGTGTACGTCAACAAACAAATATGGCAATGCATTCAGCAGTTGAAGAGTATTGACAGGGCTATTTTCGTCATAAAATTCAAAATGGCTGTAGCCTAAACCTTTAATTAGTTTTTCGTGGTAGTAACGGCGAAAGTCACGATTGATTTCATAGCCAACAGAATTTCTTCCTAACTTCATTGCCGCCAAAGCCGTTGTTCCGCTACCCATAAATGGATCGCACACAGTGTCACCTACAAACGAGAACATTTTGATTAGTCTCTTGGGCAGTTCTTCTGGGAAGACTGCAATATGCTCCGATTGCTTTGCACCAGGAAAATTCCAGTGAGAAGAGAAGTAAGAGTTCCATTCCTCATCTGTCAGTTTAGAAACCTCTCTTCTATCTTTAGTTACTGAAGCTGCTTTACCTTGTTTCTTGAAAAGCAGAATGTTCTCATAGTCTACTTTTACGATGCCTCCACGTGGATAAGGATAACTGCCCATCACCCTTTGCCCTCCAGTTGTATGCATCGTGGTTTGCTTTTGCCAGATTATCGTACCCATGTAGTCGAAACCAATAGTTTCACAGAAACGAATAACTTCGCTATGGATAGGAACTATCTTGTATCGTCCATAATAGGCTGTTCGAGCAAACTGATCGCCAATATTGATGCATAGCCGACATCCAGGTTGTAAGATTCTGTGACACTCTCTCCACACCAAATTTAGATGATTGATATAATCTTCATAGCTCTGATTGAAACCAATCTGACTGTCTGAACCATAGTCTTTCAACTGCCAATAGGGAGGCGATGTCACGATAAGCCC
>CALCEL010000065.1 GCA_937900485.1 uncultured Prevotellaceae bacterium | reverse complement strand
TGAGAATGCCAAGTACATCGATGACACGCTGCCAGTTCCAGAGGTGGTCTTTGCCAAAGAGCAGAGTCACAGAATCGGATAGTTCTTCGGGTACGTTATCTTCTCTGTTAAGGAGAGGATAGACGGATGCTGCCAGTTCGTTGAACATGTACGCCTGATGAGACAGTACATGACGGACAGGGGCACCGCCTTGTTCCTGCTGTCGTGCTACCTCCATTCGCATGGTGTAGTAGCGTGTGTAGGAATCTGCCACTTCGCGGGCAGAGCTGCGTCCACGGACGAATCTGGCAAACTGCATACAGCAGAAGTCAAGTACGTCGTCTGCCGAATCGACATAGAGAGACAGACGCTGCTGAAGGTTGACAGTGAAGATGTAGCTCTTCACGAAAGGCTTGTACGAGAGTTGTCCGAGTGCCACAAGTCCCTCCACAAAGGAGCGTACCGTGGCACGCTGCCATTTCCACTTGCGAGCCAGTTCAGAGATACTGGCAACGAACTGTCCGGGAACAAGTTCCTCACGACGTTCGCCGTTGGCAGCAACGAAGGCACCCGATGACGCACGGCTGAGCAGGTCGCAGTAGGCTTCCAGCTTACTGAAACGGTCTTCCGATTTCGGCTTTAGGTACTCCAGCAAGGAGCGGTCAGCAGACTGGGTGTCCGTGCTGCCTGTAATCTGATTGTTTAATTCCTGAGTCATTTGAATGATTTTAAGTTTTACGTTCTGAATTTTTCGAGCAAGTGTGTTCAGACAGTATGCCACAAACAAGTGGCAGCTTAATAGTAGTTGCGGATGATTCGCTGAAGCAGTCCAGTCGGATTGCAGATGCTGTTTGCCTCGTTCCTGATGCGAAGTACACGTTCAGACGGATAGAACACCGATGCCACACCGACCGTGTACAGCACAAGGAATATGCTATACATGTAAGGTATGGAGTAGCATACCAGGGCAAGCATGAGTGTAAGAGCCCAAAGGCGCGTTCTCTCATGAAGCCGGTGCAGTACGGCATCTGCCACTCTGTAACAGATAAGGAAACAGGACATGGTTGCTGAAAATAAGACTGCATAGTTAGGATCAGTCATGTAGCAGCACCAGTTCATGATGAGTAATGAGAAGAGCATTACGATGATAAATAGTTTGCGTGCGCTGAATGACATTGTCATGCACCAGCAGAAACGTCTGTTGATGCTGTATTCCTTCTTATACAGGCAGAAGAATACTGCCAGAATAATGAAGGGATAGAAGAACTTGATCAGTTGGATGGTCTGTATCATACGTTAGTCATTATCTGAATGGTTATTACGCTTCGACATGGCATTGAGCTTCATGCCGATGCGCTCGTTGAGCAGATTAGTGTAGCTGGGTGAGGACGTGTCAACGCTTGGGTCGTTTTTCAGTTCCTCATCCGTCTCTATGAGAAGTGTAAGGTACGTGTCGATGGCTCCACCGTGTTCAACGGTAGAGGCGGTTTCCTCCGAGGACGTTTCCTCGGTTTCTGTCATCGCTTCTGTGTCGATGTCGGGAGGCATCGGCACCGCATGTTTGAGACTGCGCATGACCAATACGCAGAGCAATACCAACGTGCAAAGCACCGCCTTGGCGTAGATATTGAGGTTAAACACGAACAGCGCAAGGATGCAGAGAGTGATGATTACGCTGTAGAATACGTACACACCCTTCAGGGATGTCTTTTGTTTGTCAGTATTCAAAATCATATAGTTCGAGTTTTAAGATGTCAAATGTTGCTTTTTGAATGATATATTCCACGTCTTTGGTTGTCAGCGAGAGCGTGTCGGCACGGTTCTTTGCAGTCGGGTCTCGCTCAATGAGCCTTCTCACACCATCAGCCAGGTCATGTTCGTTTACCTTCCAGATGTGCGGCTTCTGCCAGCAGTATTGGTTTCTGTAATTGCGCAGCGTTATCACCTGGTAGTCGATGTGATGAAATTCCCCGTCGAGGTAGTAGTTCCATTGGATGGTGTCATGGGTGTCAACGACCTCAATCCAACTGCGGTTTTGCTGGATTACATCTGCAATGTGGTAGAATAAAGCCTTGTTCATGCATGGGAATACGAGTCTATGGGTTGTTGTTGAAATCGTTCATCACCTCCGCTTCGCTACGGCGTTCCTTGACCAGCATGGAGCCATTGGTGTTGAGATGCAGGTCATTCAGCAGGTCAGGGTACATGATGTCGATGGAGCCATAGACCGTGACGAGTATCGTGTTCACCAAGC
>CALCEL010000064.1 GCA_937900485.1 uncultured Prevotellaceae bacterium | reverse complement strand
GTTAGGACGTTGAAAAGTTCAGGTTAGGATTTTGAAATTCTCAGACCTGCGTATAAACTACAACCTAACCTGAGAATTTCAAAAAACAGACCTAAGATTTTTTAAGCATTGTTTTAAGATTATGAGTAAGTTAACCCTTTTTTACAAAAAAACAGGCATGGGAAATTTCGTCACAAGCCAAATTGTCCTTTATTCCACCTCCCACATTCAATAAAACAAAGCATCTGAAATCCCTTGTCTATAACTATTCTCATTGGTTAAACAAGTTAGGTTATCTTTTTTCTCCACGTCTCGCCGCTGACCACAGTCTGAGCAGACAACAATGGTCGTAATGACTGCCATTAGAATATGAGACCATTTACATTGCGATAATTACCGTCCACAAACTTGTTTTCAATAACACTGATCACTGAATAGATAAATCATCTTTGTAAGTTCGATTAATTCCGAGTTATGTCAATATAAACGGACCTTCGGGTATTCAATCCCTTTTCAGTCTATGCCGCTCGTCATGCTCACACAACCGCTTGTGTCAGCAGTGCTCAACACAGACTCAGGAACAAAATTACGATATAACAAAAAAATATCCAAATTTTCCTTGTCATATAATATATAATAGGTGTAATTTATCCGCGTTCTCCACTTCTCTCTTCTCAAGCCACACGACATTCAGTGTCACCATCATGTTACAAGTGACGGATGCGCACACAACCAGTCACACAAAAAAGGCGCGTCCGTACGGACACGCCTCACATATACTTAAAAGAAGCAATCAGTTCATAGATGACTCGCTGTACTCCATCTCACCCTGCACCACGAACAGCACGTCATCGTGCTCAAAGACACCCATGTCTTCCTTCTTGGCTTTCTTAATGACATAGTCTACAACCTCATCGAGATCTATGTCCACATAACCTTCCTCATCCGGCTCTGCATCGAATATACCGCTGTTGGCATAGTAGTCATAGATGACGTCGAGGAAATAATACAGGTCATCATCAGTGAATTTCTCCTTCACCTCCTGCGGCAAATAGTTACGGATGTACTCCACACAACGAGCGTCATCCTCCGCATCCATTAAAATATCATCTGTTTCTGCCATAACAATATTATTTTCATATCATTACCATTATCACTATCCGTACGCTGACCATCGTCCAGCACAGTGAGGACAGACCATCGTCTGTCACGAGGCACTGACGCCAAGGCAACATACTGTCCGGAATCGTGACGTCACTTCTCTCAGTCGAGGATAGCTTTCAGCTTCTCCTCAAAGGCAGACTTCGTGGCGGCGCCGACCACCTTGTCGACCACCTGTCCGTCTTTGATGAACACCACGGTAGGAATGTTACGTACTCCGAACTGTGCGGCAAGAGACTCAGACTCCTCCACGTCGATCTTTCCTACTATGGCCTTGCCCTCATACTCGTTAGCCAGAGCCTCAATGTCTGGAGCAATCTTTTTGCAAGGTCCACACCAGGTTGCCCAAAAGTCAAGCATCAAAGGTTTGCCTTGAGCCATGACAGTCTCAAAATTTTCTTCGTTGATTACCATAATACACAAAGATGTTAAGTGAATAAATATGATTGACGGTCGCCTCGGCGACCTGTCGGTTATTTGTCGTGATCACACGTTGCTTGCAAGACAGATGACGGCGTCAGCACTCTCTCTGTCAGTTGATAGTGAAGCTCACTCCCTCCTGTGAGTCGAGATAGCCCACCAGTTCCTTGCATACCGACACACGCATTTTCTTTGATGCGAGTGTCACGTTCATATTGTTGCTTCCCTTGACAGCGAAGAGCAACTCCGTCGGTCCAGGATTATTACGCATCACAGTAGTCATGTCCGTCACCATCTCCTCAGTCAGCTTGTCAAGAGGCACGTGAACCGTCAGACGCTCGAACACCGTATCCCTGACGTCAGCCAAGAAACTCAGCGACTTAATGACGAGGTTGAAACGTCCCGTGTTCCACTTTGACGGCTCTACCTTGGCAGTCACGAAGAGGGAGAATCCGTTGTCGAACTTACCTCTGAAATCCATATAGTCATTACCGAACAAAGGAATCTCGCCTGAGCCGCTGTAGTCCTCCATAGTCACTATGGCGAACGGCTTGTCTTTTTTCGTCATTCCCTGTCTAACGTTAGTCACCAGTCCACCAAAGGTTATCTCCTCCTGCTTAGACAGCTTCTCGAGGTCGGCCAGCTCAACCATCTTAGTGGTACACACATTGTTAAGGACCACTGAGTAGTCGTCGAGCGGATGTGCCGAGAGGTAGATACCCACCAGCTCACGCTCTTTGTTCAGTCTCTCGATGCTGCTCCACTTTGCCACGTTCTTAGGAATCTGCGGATGCACCACCTCCACCATCTCCTCGTCGCCGAACAGCGAGTTGGACGCCTTACACTTGTCCTGCTGATACTTAACTCCATATCTCATCAGCACGTCGAGGAACACCTCGTTACCTTTTCCGACAGGCTCGAAGAACGCCTCACGGCTGATGTCAGGGAAGCAGTCGAATCCTCCTGACAGCACAAGGCTCTCCATGGTCTTCCTGTTACAAGCGGAGAGACTGACTCGTTCCACGAAGTCGAAGATAGACTTGTACGGCCCGTTCTTCTCACGCTCGTCCACAATCGCCTTCACACCATTCTCACCGACGCCCTTTATGCCGCTCAGTCCGAAATGCACCTCTCCCTTCTTGTTGACACTGAAGTCAGTGAACGACTCATTGACGTCAGGTCCGAGAGTAGGTATGTCGAAAGCCTTACACTCGTCCATTAGTTTCGTGATCTCCTTGATGTCCGACTTACGTCGTGTCATGAGAGCCGCCAGGAACTGCGCCGGGTAATGCGCCTTGAGGTATGCGGTCTGGTAAGCCACCCACGAATAGCACGCGGCGTGCGACTTGTTGAACGCGTAAGAGGCGAACTTCTCCCAGTCACACCATATCTTCTCAAGCACCTTAGGGTCGTGTCCGTTTTTCATTCCGCCCTCGATGAACTTAGGCTTCATGGCGTCGACGATATCCTTTTTCTTCTTACCCATCGCCTTACGCAGCGCATCGGACTCACCGCGAGTGAAGTTAGCCAACTGTCGTGACAACAGCATGACCTGCTCCTGGTAGACCGTGATGCCATACGTGTCCTTGAGGTACTTCTCCATACAGTCGATGTCGTACGTGATTGGCTCTCGTCCGTTCTTACGGTCGATGAAAGACGGGATGTAGTCCATCGGTCCAGGTCTGTAGAGAGCGTTCATGGCTATGAGGTCGGCAAACACCGTAGGGTGTAGCTTCTTCAGATGGTTCTGCATACCGGCTGACTCGAACTGGAACGTTCCGATGGTCTTACCTTCCTGATACAGCTTATATGTCAGCTCGTCGTCGATAGGAATCGTGTCGAGGTCAATCTCCACTCCTGTCGTCTGCTTGACAAGCTTGACACACTCCTTCATCTCCGACAGTGTCTTCAAGCCGAGGAAGTCCATCTTGATGAGTCCCGTCGACTCGATGACGTGTCCGTCGTACTGTGTCACCGCCGTCTTGACGTCCGGAAAGTCCGGGTCATCAGCGGTGGACACCGGCACATGGTCACTGATCGGGTCACGGCAAATAATAAAACCGCAGGCGTGTATTCCCACGTTTCGCACTGTTCCCTCCAGTCGCGACGCGTTCTCTATCGTGTTACGCTCCTTCACGTCAGGTGACGTGGCGGCGTTTCTCAGCTCTGGAGTACACTTGATGTAATTGGCGAGTTTGGGCTTGAGTCCGTCAGGCAGTCTGTCCGGCATAGCCTTACACCATGCGTTGACAACGGGCAATGGTATGTCCTCCACTCTCGCCACATCCTTTATGGAGTTCTTCGCTGCCATCGTGCCATATGTGATGATGTGTGCGCAGTTCTCATGTCCGTACTTGTCCATAACCCACTGCAACACCTTACCGCGTCCGTCGTCGTCGAAGTCAGTGTCGATATCTGGCAGTGAGATACGGTCAGGATTGAGGAAACGCTCGAACAGCAGGTCATACTTCAACGGGTCGAGCTTAGTTATGCCGAGACAGTAGGCGACCACTGAGCCGGCAGCCGAGCCACGTCCAGGTCCTACCCACACGTCAAGCTCCTGTCGCGCCGAGTTGATGAAGTCCTGCACAATGAGGAAGTAACCCGGGAAGCCCATGGTCTTCATGATGTGCAGCTCGAAACGTATTCGGTCCTCCACATCCGAAGGTATGCCGTACGAGCCCTTCACCAGCTTGTCAGCCGTCAGGTCGTCCGACTTGCCTGAGCCGTACAACCTCTGCGCTCCCTCATAGGCGAGCTTGGCGAGGTAGTCTGCCTCAAACTTGATGCGGTACAGTTTCTCATAGCCGCCCAGCTTCTTGATTTTCTTCTGTCCTTCCTCCTCCGGCACCTGGTTCTCGCCGTTCTCGTCTGAGGTGAACTCCTTGAACAAGTCAGCCTCTGTATACTTCTGCCTCCATTGTTCCTCCGTGCCGAAGCTCTCCGGTATCGGGAAGAAAGGCATGATAGGGTCGCTCTCTATGTTGTATATCTCTATCTTGTCGAGAATATCTATGGTATTGGTGAGAGCCTCAGGAATATCCTTGAACACCTCATTCATCTCCTCCTTGGTCTTGAACCATTCCTGTTTGGAGTAGAGCATGTGAGGGTCTGTGATTTTCTTACCTGTGGACAGACACAACAGACGCTCATGAGCCTCCGCGTCCTCCTCGTCCACGAAATGCGAGTCGTTAGAGCACACGAGCTTCACACCGTGTCTGCGCGCCATGTCAATGAGATAAGGCTCAATAGCCATCTGCTGCTCGTACGTCTCTCTGTTGGCTCTGATATCCGGGTTGGTGACCTCATGACGCATCAGCTCCATGTAATAATCGTCGCCAAACACTCTCTTATACCATGCCACGGAGTCGTCCGCCATCCTCAGGAGCTCTTCAGACGTCAACGGCTCATCAGCAAACTTGCCGAGTCGCAAGGCGCGTCGCACCAGCTCCTGCGGCTCACCAGCCAGACAGGCGGAGCACACGACGAGGTTGTCCTTGAACATCTCAAGGTCTTTCTTGTCGGTACGCGGACGCACGTAGTTACCGTCGACCCAAGCTCTTGACACCAGCTTGATGAGATTCTTGTAACCGTCAAAGTTCTTGGCAAGCACGATAAGGTGGTTACCGCTACGGTCACCGTTGGCAGCCACCATGTCCTCCTTGTTATGACGAGCAACATACATCTCACAACCGAAGATCGGCTTGAACGGCTCCAGTCCTTCCTTCTTTCTGCCTTTGTTCACCTTGTTGGCATAGTCGAAGAACTCCTTGATACCAAACATGTTACCATGGTCAGTAATAGCCATTCCCCTCATACCGTTAGCCAAAGCCTTGTCGACGAGCTGGGGAATCTTCGACATACCGTCGAGGATGGAGTAATGAGTATGTACGTGTAAATGAATGAAATCTTCCATCTGAAAATAATTTGCCGACAAAATTAATCTTTTTTTCGCACGCGTTGAGAAAAACCATCCTAAATATACCGTATCGAAGTTAAATTTACAAAATCGCTCGACGTGCCACACAGACACCGAGGAGAAGACGGAAAAGATGTAAGCGACAGACATTCACTCGTTAACATTTTTAACACATCATTTATTTTGTGGAGTCAGCGAAAGCGAGTACCTTTGCAAACGAAGACCGGACGTCAATACCGGACGGTGACACAAAAGCATAATAAACAAACAGCAATTTGAAGGGTTTAGTAATACGAAACACGGGGTACAGCTACACCGTCAAGAACGATGACGGAGACGTGTACGACTGCAAGATTAAAGGTAACTTCAGGATTAAGGGCATACGCACCACCAATCCCATAGCCATAGGCGACAGGGTGGAGTTCACGCCTGAGAAGACCAGCGACATGGACATTGAGCAGGCTCACCAGGGACTGATCACCAAGCTTGAGGACCGTAAGAATTACATCATACGCAAATCGACCAACCTCAGCAAACAGTCACACATCATAGCCGCCAACGTGGACCTCTGTTTTCTCATTGTGACCGTCACTCAACCTGAGACGTCACTCACGTTCATAGACCGTTTCCTGGCAAGCACCGAGGCGTACCGCATACCAACGGTCCTAGTGTTCAACAAGACAGACATCATCGAAGGAGAATGGCGTGAGTACCTTGACGGAGTGATACGACTCTACGAGACCATAGGGTATGAGTGTATGCGCATATCCGCCAAGACAGGTGAGGGAGTGGAAAGGCTCAGGGAGAAGATCAGTGGCAACATAGTGTGTCTGTCCGGCAACAGCGGTGTGGGCAAGTCAACACTCATCAACACCTTGTTCCCCGGACTTGACCTTCGCACCAACGAGGTGTCCGACGCCTACGGAACAGGTAAACACACCACGACATTCTCGGAGATGTATGAGGTGGACGGAGGAGGCTACATCATAGACACTCCTGGCATCAAGGGATTCGGAACCTTCAACATGAGCCGTGAGGAGGTGGGACACTACTTCAAGGAAATCTTCCATTTCTCCGCCGACTGCCGTTTCAACAACTGCACACACACGCACGAGCCCCACTGTGCCGTGCTTGAAGCCGTAGAGCGTCATGACATCAGTGAGAGCCGTTATAACTCATATCTCTCAATGCTTGAAGATGAGAAAGAAGATAAGTATCGCAGCGCTTATTAGCCTCTGCACGCTGTGTGCCGGCGCACAGACATACGAGGAGTATGTGGAAGCCGCCAACAGAGCAGTATCACACGACTCACTGGAATATGCGGAGCAACTTTACAAGAATGCCCTGCGTCTATCACCGTACGACCACAGAAACCCTCTGGTCTATAGCAACATGGCCAAGGTACAGGAGGCACAAGGACACACCGAGCGCGCTCTGACATCCTACGAGTACGCTCTCAACCTGGCTCCGCAGAACGTGCCCATCCTGATGAGCAGGGCCAACCTGTATCTCTACATGGGTAACATGAGCAAAGCCCTCATCGACTACAAGAACGTCATTGACGTCGACCCCAACAACACAGAGGCTCTGCGGTACGCCGCATATATTTACACCAGGCAACGTGAGTACGCCAAGGCTAAGACACACTATGAGCGACTGCTGACCATAGACCCCGACAACTATGCGGGACTGTTGGGAGTCGCCATACTGTTCCACGAGTGCGACAAAAAGGCGGAGGCGCTGTCACGTCTCACCTTACTCGCCGAGAAATATCCGGACAAGGCGGAGATTTACAGTGTGAGAGCTGAGATAGAGGCTGAGGAGCATCAGTACGAGCTGGCCATCATGGACCTCGACAAGGCCATTGAGCTGGAGCCGGACAACAAAAACTTCATACTAGCCAGGGGCTTCCTGCATTACGAGAAGAAGAACAACAGACTGGCAAGGAAAGACTTTGAGCGGGCCATCAGCCTCGGAGTGCCGAGAGGACAGCTGAAAAAAGAGCTCAAAGAGTGTAAGAGGGACTGACACATCGCGACTGACAACGCAGACGGCATGACGGACATGACGACCAACAAGTCCCGGTAACAACAAAAACAGACATCAGATGAAAGAATTTGTCATATCAGAGTCAAGTGTGGAGACCGCCGTGCTGGTGGGTCTCATCACACCTCAACAAAACGAGAGAAAAACTAAAGAATATCTCGACGAGCTTGAGTTCCTGGCGGAGACGGCGGGAGCCAAGGTGGTCAGGAGATTCACACAGAGAGTCAACGGGCCAAGCACCACCACATATCTGGGAACGGGTAAACTGGAGGAGATAGCGGCATTCATCAAGGAGAAGCAAGACGAGGTCGACGCTTACTGGGAGGAGCAGATAGCCCTCGGCAACCCTTACCAGCAAACCATCGTGACCGGCACCAAGGCACGACACGGAGACAGCTACATGGAGGAAGAGGACGACTCTTTCTTCACCGATGACAACCAACAGAAGAGAAACGAGACCAAGAGCCGCAAGCAACGTAAACTCGAGAAGATGCTGGCAAGGCAGAGAGACGAGGCTGGCAACAACGTGCCGCAGCCTATCGGCATGGTCATCTTCGACGATGAGCTGAGTGCCAAGCAGATAAGAAACATAGAGCAGGTGCTACAGGTGAAAATCATAGACCGCACACGTCTTATCCTCGACATCTTCGCAATGAGAGCACAGACGGCTGCCGCCAAGACTCAGGTGGAGCTGGCACAATATAAGTACATGCTGCCGCGACTCACAAGGCTGTGGACGCACCTGGAGAGACAGCGAGGAGGAGCCGTGGGACTGAGAGGACCGGGTGAGACGCAGCTGGAGATGGACCAGCGTATCATACGTAACCGTATGGCACTGCTCAAGGAACGTCTCGCAGAGATTGACACACAGAAGTCAACACAGAGGAAGAACAGAGGACGCTTGATCAGAGTGGCACTGGTGGGCTATACCAACGTAGGTAAGAGCACAATCATGAACCTTCTCGCCAAGAGCGACATCTTTGCGGAGAACAAGCTGTTCGCCACACTCGACACCACGGTACGTAAGGTAATCATCGACAACCTGCCGTTCCTGCTGTCCGACACCGTAGGATTCATACGTAAGCTACCCACCGACCTCGTCGAGTCATTCAAGTCCACACTGGATGAGGTGAGAGAGGCTGACCTGCTGCTTCACGTCGTCGACATCTCACACCCAGACTTCGAGGAACAGATAGAAGTGGTGGAGAAGACGCTGAGCGACCTCGGATGCGCCAATAAGCCAAAGATGTTCATCTTCAACAAGATTGACGCATACAAATGGATTGAAAAGGACGCTGACGACCTCACTCCGCGCACCAAGGAGAATATCTCACTCGACGAGCTTAGAAACACTTGGATGGCACGACTCGGAAATGACAGCGTACAACACGGAGACAGCGTACCTGCCAAAGACGAGAACGAAGACAAAAAGGTGAGATCGTATATCGTCAACGACGACATAAAACAAAAGGAGGTGACTGAGGAACTGGGAGCCACACTCGCCACATTCTTCATCTCCGCCAGAGAGAAGACTAACATAGACACTCTGCGCGAGGTTCTGTACAAGAAGATACGAGAGTTGCACGTGCAGAAATATCCTTATAATGACTTCCTGTATGACTCGTATGACGAGAATGGAGACCTGACGTGAGAGGCGGAGACACCGCGCGCACATGGTGACACCATTTAACATGAGACCCCGGAAACGTCCGTACGCTTCCGGGGTTTCACATTGCCTGTGACGTACCCTCACCACACATAACTATACTATCTTACCGCTAACCATATTTCCTATCCGTACCACCAATTTTTGCTTTCCGAAACTCCTCTTTTTCCGTTGACACGTGACAACGAAAAAATGACTTCCGGAATTTTCTCGTGACTTATTCGGCGTCTGAAATTCTTAGGTTAGGACGTTGAAAAGTTCAGGTTAGGATTTTTAAATTCTCAGACCTGCGTATAGACTATATCCTAACCTGAGATTTTCAAAAAAGACACCTAAGATTTTTAGGTACCTTGTTTTAAGATTATCAGCAAGTTAACCCGTTGTCAGCAAAATTCAGGCATAGGAAATTTGGTATCACTGCAATTTGTCCGTTATTCCACCTTCATCACATTCCGTCAGCCACACCTAACATCTACATATCACCGCTTGTTTACTACTGACTTTCATGTAATTACAAAGGCAATCAAAAAAAGGGCTGATACCAAGTTTTGGTGTCAGCCCACAAATATAATCTATTATAAAATACTCAGCGTAGAGCATACAATCACTTATTACACTTCGTATGAGACTCCACCCACTTGCGAGCGTTGACAAACGCCTCAATCCACGGAGTGACATCATCCTTACAACGGTCTGCAGGATAGTTAGCCTGCTGCCATGGGAAGATGGCGCGCTCGAGGTGCGGCATCATGGCCAGGTGACGTCCGTCGGCAGAGCAGAGACCTGCCACGTCATAGTCAGAGCCATTAGGGTTTGCAGGATAGCCTGAGTAGTTATACTTAGCTATGATATTGTACTCGCTCTCAGCCTTAGGGAGGCGGAAACGTCCCTCACCATGAGCCACCCATACGCCCAGCTTGTTGCCGGACAACGAGCCGAACATCACGCTCTTGTTCTCAGGAATGCTGAGAGTGACGAAGCCTGACTCGAACTTATGACTGACGTTATGCAGCATCTGCGCATAGTCCTTGGCGTCAGTGACAGCATGGTTATTGTTTATGAGTCCAAGCTCAATCATCAGTTGACATCCGTTACAGATACCGAGTGAGAGAGTGTCCTCACGAGCATAGAAGGCATCGAGAGCCGCCTTGGCTTTAGGATTGAAGAGGAAGGCACCAGCCCATCCCTTAGCGGAGCCGAGAACGTCAGAGTTAGAGAATCCTCCGCAGAACACAATCATGTTGATATCCTCAAGTGTCTCACGTCCACTCACGAGGTCTGTCATCATAACATCCTTGACATCGAATCCGGCGAGGTAGAGAGAGTAAGCCATCTCACGCTCACCGTTCGTACCCTTCTCACGTATGATAGCCGCTTTGACACCAGTGCGCTCACGTCTGTCCGCAGATATGCCATACTGGCTCAACATACCAGTGAAGTCGGCGTTGAACTTATGCTCCACCGGCTGGTTCTTGTAGTTGGCGTAGCGGTCGGCGGCAGCTCCGTTGAAGCTCTGCTTAGTGTCCAGGCGATATGATGTAGAGTACCACACGTCACGCAGCTTGTCGATGTCGAACGAACGTGTGCGTCCGTCTTTCTTCACGTCGACCTTACGCTCATCCATAGGAGAGCCGATGGCTGAGTATGCCACGCCGGCTTTGTCGAGCACCGCCTCGACATCATCTTTTTTGTCATTAGCCACCTGAACCACCACTCCGGGATTCTCAGCGAACAGCACCTTGACGATGTCCTTCTCGGCGATGCCAGAGAGGTTGATGTCGAGACCGCCCTTACGATTGGCGAACGTCATCTCAAGGAGAGTAGTGATCAGACCACCCGCACTGATATCGTGTCCGGCGAGCAACAGCTCGTCATTGACAAGCTCCTGGACAGACAAGAACGCGTCACGGAAATACTCAGGGTTCTGAACAGTAGGCACGTCGCTGCCCACTTTGCCGAGAGTCTGTGCGAAAGCTGAGCCACCCAGACGCAGCTGGTCGAAAGAGAAGTCGATATGATAAAGTGTAGTGTTCTTGTCATTAATGATTACCGGGCTCACCACTTTCCTCACGTCGCTCACCTCACCGCCTGATGACACGATGACCGTTCCCGGGCTGACAATCTTGCTGCCGTCAGGATACTTCTGTGTCATTGACAATGAGTCCTTACCTGTCGGCACGTTGATCTGAAGAGCGCAACAGAAGTCAGACAAAGCCTCAACACCCTCGTACAGCCTGGCATCCTCACCCTTCTGTGACCTACATGGCCACATCCAGTTGGCTGACAGGCTGACAGAGTCAAGACCCTCGGCGAGAGGTGCCCACACAAGGTTGGTGAGAGACTCAGCCACAGAGAGCACTGAACCAGCTGCCGGGTCGGCGAGTCCCGCCTGCGGAGCATGTCCTATGGCTGTGGCGATACCCTTCTTACCACGATAGTCGAGAGCCACCACGCCACAGTCTGACAGCGGCAGCTGAATCTCACCCTGACACTGCTGACGCGCGATTTTACCTGTCACGGAACGATCCACCTTGTTGGTGAGCCAGTCCTTACATGCCACGGCCTCAAGCTGGAGCACATTCTCCAGATATTTGTCTATGTCATTGTATGAGTATGTCGCATCCTCGTATGTCCTCACAACAGTCTCGTCACGCATATATGTCTTCGGAGAGTGTCCGAACATCTGAGCCACGTCGAGGTCGAACGGACGCACTCCGTCACCCTGCTGGAAAGCAAAGTGAGCATCACCCGTTGTCTCACCAACCACATAGAGAGGAGCGCGCTCACGCTCAGCAATCTTACGCACGTGCTCGATATGCTTCTCGTCGATGAGCAGTCCCATACGTTCCTGTGACTCATTGGCGATAATCTCCTTACTTGATAATGTCTGGTCACCTATCGGCAGCTTAGTCATGTCAATCAGTCCGCCACACTCCTCAACAAGCTCAGACAGACAGTTCACATGTCCAGCTGAACCGTGGTCATGGATAGACACTACAGGGTTGACATCCTCCTCACAGAGAGCGCGCACGAGGTTGTTAGCTCGTTTCTGCATCTCAGGGTTAGCACGCTGCACGGCATTAAGCTCAATACCAGAAGAGTAACGTCCGGTGTCGACGGATGACACAGAACCTCCACCGAGTCCGATGCGATAGTTATCACCACCAACGACGACCACCTTGTTGCCCTTTTGCGGCTGTCCCTTCAGACAGTCACGCTTAGTGCCATAGCCGACACCACCCGCAAGCATGATGACCTTGTCGTAACCATATTGCTCAACATTTCCGTTCTGGTTCTCCTGATGCTCAAAGGTGAGCACAGAACCACAGATAAGAGGCTGTCCGAATTTGTTACCGAAGTCGGACGCTCCGTTTGACGCCTTGATGAGAATCTGCTCAGGAGTCTGGTACAGCCATTTTCTCACTGGCAGTATCTCCTCCCACGGACGTATGTCGCCCGCCTTGTCTGACTTGGTCCACTTGGCATAGCTGTGAGGCTGACTCGGAGCCACGCCGTTACGCGGATAAGACGTCATGTAAACCGCCGTACCAGCTATAGGCCATGAACCTACTCCGCCGCCCATACGGTCTCTGATCTCACCACCCGTACCTGTGGCGGCACCGTTGAACGGCTCGACTGTGGTCGGGAAGTTATGTGTCTCAGCCTTCAGTGATATCACTGACTCAATGTCCTTGACCTCGAAGAAGTCTGAAGTGGAGTGATCCTTAGGAGCGAACTGCTCAACGACAGGACCTTGACTGAAAGCCACGTTATCCTTATATGCGGAGAGAATCTTATTAGGATTCTCCTGTGTTGTCTTCTTAATCATCTGGAAGAGAGACGACTCCTTCTCCTCACCATCGATGATAAATGTGCCGCCAAAAATCTTATGACGACAATGTTCTGAGTTAATCTGTGCAAAACCGAACACCTCAGAGTCAGTCAACTTACGTCCAAGCTGTCCCTCAACCTTGTGGAGATACTCAATCTCCTCCGGTGACAAAGCAAGTCCCTCCTTCTCGTTGTACTCCTCGAGATTGTCGATGTGAACGATTGGAGCCGGTTTGATGTTGACTGTGAACACATCCTGATCAAGTCCTTTATATATACGCTGCAGCATAGGGTCGTACTCAGCGTCCTCACCGTCCACAGGGAAATACTCCTCGATGCGTCTCACGCCTCGGATACTCATGTTCTGAGTTATCTCCACAGCGTTGGTACTCCAAGGAGTGATCATCTCACGTCGTGGTCCGACAAAGAATCCGTCAATGTTTTTTTCGTTGAGTACTTGAGCTTCACCATAAAGCCAGCAAAGCTCCTTAACCTCGTCTGCAGAGAGTGATTGCTCGACGTCCGTGGCAATGACGCTCTGCGAAGGTGTTTTGAAAAAATAAATCATAACTTATGTGGTATGAATTATAAAATGTTATTGCAATATGGGTGCAAAGATAATGGATTTATCCATAATACACCTTTTGACTCACGCTAAAAAACAATTATCAGTCCGTCATTTGTCTCCATTGCGTAAAAAATCACTACCTTTGCCATTGTAATATTTATTCTATAAAGGATTATGTTAGACAAAAGCAGTAAAATTTATGTGGCCGGACATCATGGCCTTGTCGGTTCCGCAATATGGAACAATCTCAAATCGCGAGGTTACACCAATCTTGTCGGTCGCACACACAAGGAACTGGACCTGACAGACCAGAGCTCAGTCAGGAAGTTCTTCGATGAGGAGCAGCCTGACGCCGTGGTGCTTGCCGCTGCTTTCGTCGGCGGTATTATGGCGAACAGTCTCTACCGCGCTGACTTCATTATGATGAACATGAAGATACAGTGTAACGTCATCTCAGAGGCTTACGCCCACAAGGTTAAGAAGCTGCTTTTCCTCGGCTCGACGTGCATATATCCTAAAAACGCTCCACAGCCGATGACGGAGGACTGTCTTCTCACATCACCGCTGGAGTACACCAATGAAGAGTACGCCATCGCAAAGATCGCGGGACTGAAGATGTGCGAGAGCTATAACCTGCAGTACGGCACCAACTACATAGCAGTGATGCCTACTAACCTGTACGGACCTAATGACAACTTCCACCTGGAGAACAGCCACGTCATGCCTGCGATGATGCGTAAAGTGTATCTCGCTAAACTCATCCACGAGGGTGACTGGCAGTCCATCAGAAAGGACCTCACCATACGTCCCGTGGGAGCCACCATACCGGAGAACGGGGAGAAGGTACGTTACGAGATTAACGGAGACAGCGACGAGGCTCTGATACTTAAGGTCTTGTCGTGGTACGGCATTGAGAATAATAAGGTGAATCTGTGGGGAACAGGCAAGCCGCTGCGTGAGTTCCTGTGGAGCGAGGACATGGCGGACGCCTCCGTACACGTGCTTCTCAACGTGGACTTCAAGGACATCATAGGTATAGAGAAATACTCGTCCGTGCATTACGGCGCCAGCACCGACGGTGATGTGGACCGTAACCACAGCGCCGGCAGAGGTGGCGCCATACCATCTCTGGGCGAGATACGTAACTGCCACATCAATGTCGGCACAGGCAAGGAGCTGACCATACGTGAGCTGTCTGAGCTTGTCGTCAAGGCTGTCGGCTTTGAAGGTGAGGTGGCCTTCGACGCAAGCAAGCCTGACGGCACGATGCGCAAGCTTATCGACGTCAGCAAGCTGCACTCTCTCGGATGGACACACAAAGTGGAGATTGAGGACGGCGTGAAGAAATTGTTTGACTGGTACAAAGACAGCTTGAAATGAGAAAGGTGATACTAATGGCTGCCGCACTCGCGGCAAACTCTGTACTTGCGGCGGACGACGTGACCGTCAACGTCACTAACACGACACCGATGGCGCGTGTCAATGAGATGGTGGAGGTGAGCCTGACGGAAGTGAGAGGCAAACTCGGACACGATGCCACACTGATTGTCACTGACGCTGACGGCAATGAGATACCGAGTCAGGTCACTCACGACGGCAAGATAATCTTCCAGACAGGAGTTCCAGCCAAAGGTAAGTCCGTATACCACATAAGGAAAGGTGAACCCGCCAACTACGAGACAAAAGCCAAGGGACGTCTTTTCACGGAACGAGGTGACGAGTTCGGATGGGAGAATGACTGCGTGGCGTTCCGAATCTACGGACACGGCGCCGCCTCCGGATATGACTTGTTCAACAAGAGTACTGACGAGCTGATGCTTGACTACTGGTATGCCAGCGAACAGAACCAGGAGATGAGAAACGTGTCCAGGCAACTGGCGGAGCGCGGCTATCAGGACTTGGCGGACCAGGTGTACAACGCTTTCTGCTACCACATAGACCACGGCAAAGGCATGGACTGCTACACCGTGGGACCCACGCTGGGATGCGGCGCCAACGCCTTAGTCAATAAGGACGGCAGCCTTTGCATGCCTAAGTGCTACAAGAAGTATGAGATACTGGACAACGGACCATTGCGATTCACAGTACGACTCACATATCCGGCCATAGACTATCAGGGTGCAAAAATCGAGGAGACACGAGTGGTCACTCTCGACGCAGGCTCACAATTCAACAAGGTGTCGGTGAGCTATGCCGGACTAAGCTCGAGCGTCAACATAGCGTCAGGAGTTGTCATCCACAAGCAGAACCCGACAGCGTATGTGATGAGCAAGGACAACGGCTACGTGGGCTACGAGGACCTCGGTGACGCCAGCGTATACAACAAGAAATATCGTGACGAGCTGTCACAGCAGATGGGAAAGATTTATGTGGGTACAGTCTATCCGGGCAAACTGAGCGAGACGTCCGTCAAGGACATGAACAACGGCATAGCCGTCGGTCATGCAGTGGGCACGGCGACGTACTCCGAAGGCTACACTTACTACTTCGGAACAGGATGGAGCAAGAACCCAGCCACGGGATTCGACTCGTTGGCTAAATGGGAGGCACACCTGTCTGACAAGGCAAAGAAAGTGAGAAATCCTTTGAGGATAAAGATAAAGAAATAGGAACGACACGTGACAGTGCGCATGAGACGCTCACAGACATTTCGCTCATGCGTCACACGACACTGATGACGCGGTTAGCGAGGTAGAGCATCACAATTGGACACATATCGCTCATGCGTCACACGACATAAAACTTTGTATAAACATTAACAAAAAATATTATGGCAAATTCACTCGAGACAATTTTCGCCGGAAAACTTCTGGACATCAAAGCAATCAAGTTACAGCCAGAGAACCCATTCACTTGGGCGTCAGGTTGGAAGTCACCATTCTACTGCGACAACCGCAAGACATTAGCGTATCCAGACCTCCGCAGCTTCGTCAAACTTGAGCTGTGCCGTATGATTTTAGAGAATTTTCCTGAGGCAGAGGCTGTGGCAGGTGTTGCCACTGGTGCCATAGCGCAGGGAGCTCTTGTGGCAGACTCACTCAACCTTCCATTCTCTTACGTACGAAGCAAACCAAAAGACCACGGCATGACAAATCTCATTGAGGGTGAAGTGAAGCCAGGCACCAAGGTAGTGGTGGTTGAAGACCTCATCTCCACAGGTGGTTCATCACTGAAAGCCGTGGAGGCGTTACGTAACGCCGGATGCGAGGTTATCGGTATGGTGGCGAGCTACACATACGGATTCCCAGTAGCCGAGAAGGCATTCGCTGACGCAGGCGTCAAGCTCATCACACTCACGAACTACGAGGCTGTACTCGAGGTTGCTCTCAAGACCGGCTACATCACAGAGGCACAGATTCCTATGCTCAACGAATGGCGCGCCAACCCTTCCGAATGGAATCCGGCCGTCAAGTAAACAACGCAAAAAAAACGAGTAAAATGGCTACATACAAGAGTTCAGTAAAACATCTCCAATACCCGCAGTCAAATGTTTACGCTAAGTTCGCCGACCTGAGCAATCTGGAGGCTATACGAGAGCGTGTCAACGACCCGGCTGTGCAGAATGTCATATCAAGCCAGAACGTGTCTCAGGACCAGGTAGAGCAGCTGCGACAGATACTGAATGACGCTCAGTTCACGCCAGACTCTCTGTCTGTCAACATACCAGCTCTCGGTAACATCTCCATAAACATTGTGGACCGCGAGCCTGAGAAGTGTGTCAAATATACTACATCCAACTCACCTGTAGGTGTCACACTGTGGATACAGGTACTGCCCACGTCAGACACGACAAGCAAGATACTTGTCACTCTCGACGCAGAGCTTAACATCTTCCTCCGCGGGATAATAGGCAATAAACTAAAAGACGGAGTCGAGAAATTCGCAGATTTCCTGGCTATGATTCCTTACAACTGATACGACATGGCAGATAAACTGTGGACGAAGAACGTCCAAATGACAGAAGAAATAGAGAAATTCACCGTTGGACGTGACCGTGAGATGGACATGTACCTGGCGAAGTATGACGTGCTCGGCAGCATGGCTCACATCACCATGTTGCAGTCCATCGACCTTCTCACGAAGGACGAGCTGTCAATATTACTGAAAGAGCTGCGCTCCATCTACGACACTGTGGAGCGCGGTGAGTTCGAGATAGAGGAAGGAGTTGAGGATGTCCACTCACAGGTGGAGCTGATGCTCACACGAAAGCTGGGTGACGTTGGTAAGAAGATACACTCGGGACGCTCACGCAACGACCAGGTGCTCGTGGACCTCAAGCTGTTCATCAGAGAGCAGCTCAGGGAGCTCGCCGGACTGGTACGTAACCTCTTCGACGAGCTTATAAGTCAGTCAGAACGTTACAAGAACGTGTTGATGCCAGGCTACACCCACCTGCAGGTAGCCATGCCGTCAAGCTTCGGTCTGTGGTTCGGAGCATATGCGGAGAGTCTGGTCGACGACATGCAGTACCTTCTCGCCGCCTGGAAAATCACCAACCGCAATCCACTCGGCTCTGCCGCCGGATACGGCTCAAGCTTTCCTCTGAGACGACAGATGACGACGGACCTGCTCGGCTTCGACTCCATGGACTACAACGTGGTGTACGCTCAGATGGGACGAGGCAAGACAGAACGTAACGTGGCGTTCTCCATGGCAAGCATAGCGGGCACTCTCGCCAAGATGGCCTTCGACGCATGTATGTTCAACTCACAAAACTTCTCATTCGTCAAGCTGCCGGCAGACTGCACCACAGGCTCCAGCATCATGCCTCACAAGAAAAACCCAGACGTGTTCGAGCTGACTCGGGCAAAATGCAACAAGATACAGTCGTTGCCGGTCACCGTGACGATGATTATGAACAATCTCCCTGTCGGATACTTCCGTGACCTTCAAATCATCAAGGAAGTATTCCTGCCAGCCTTCGACGAGCTGAAAGACTGTCTTCAGATGGCTGCCTACATCATCAACAAGATGGAGGTTAAGGAGAACATACTGGACAACAAGATCTATGACGCCATGTTCTCCGTCGAGGAGGTCAACCGTCTGGCGTATGAGGGCATGCCATTCCGCGACGCATACAAGAAGGTGGGACTTGACATCGAGGCAGGTAACTTCACCCCAAACAAGGACATACACCACACTCATGAGGGTTCCATCGGCAATCTGTGCAACGACAAGATACAGAAGCTCATGGACGAGGTGGAGAGCGGTTTCAAATTCGATAAAATGGAACAGGCCATAGACAGTCTGCTTAACGTCAGATGATAACTTCGACACATACGACAAACAAGACATTGACAGACAAAGTGAGACTCTTAGTACTGACTTTGTCTGTCGGTTTTATCGCCACACTCATCTCGTGCGACGATACGACCACGACATACTCAAACCGTGAGCTGGTGAGGATAAACTATGCGGTGAGCAGCTACACCGAGTTGTTCAACGTCATGGGAAACTACGGACAGTTCGCCAGCATAAGGGAGATGGGCAACGGCAAGGTACGCATGACACTTGGCTCCACGGGTAAATACACCGACTACACCCCGTCGAAGACACAGCAGTATTTCTACTTTGGTCTTGGAGGTGTCATCGTGGGCACCAACTACAACGGTGAGAATCTCGCCTACGACCTGTCGTGTCCGTATTGTGACGCCGCCGCCTACCGTCTGTCTCTCTCCGACAACGGATACGCCAAATGCTCACACTGCGGTATATCGTACGACATGAACAACTACGGCGTCATATTATCCACGGACAGCACACGTCAGTACGGCAGCCTGCGTGGATTGTACAGATACAAAATAACATACGACGGCACTAACATGAGTGTCTACAACTGAGAACAGACTCTTTTATGAGCAACACACTGAAAGACAAGACAGCCAAGGGACTGATGTGGGGAGCCGTGAACAACGGAGCCACACAGGTGCTCAACGCATTGTTCGGAATCATACTCGCCCGTAAGCTGTCAGAGAGCGACTACGGACTCATCGGCATGCTGATGATCTTCTCACTCATCGCCACCTCACTGCAGGACAGCGGCTTCGTCACAGCACTGACAAACAGGAAGAACGCCACACATGAGGACTACAACTCCGTATTCTGGTTCAACGTGTCCGTCAGTCTCTGCATATACGTCATATTCTATTTCTGTGCCCCGCTCATAGCCGATTTCTACGATGAGCCTCTTCTCACTTCCCTGTCACGTTATTACTTCTTCGGGTTCTTCATAGCCAGCTTCTCGATAGTACCGAGAGCCATACTCTTCCGTAAGCTCAAGCAGAAAGAGCTGGCGGTGATGGGACTGTCATCACTCATCATATCCGGTGTGACCGGCGTGACAATGGTCTTCCAGGGCATGGCATACTGGGGTCTCGCCACACAAACACTGACGTTCAACCTGTGCGTGTCACTGTTCAGCTGGTACCTGTCCGGCTGGAGACCGTCGACACGAGTGGCCATGAAGCCAATACGCGAGATGTTCGCATTCTCAAGCAAGATGTTACTCACCAACATCGCCAACCAGATTAACAACAACATCTTCTCCGTCATACTCGGTAAGCTGTACAACAAGTCGGAGGTAGGATTCTACAACCAAGCCAACAAATGGAACCTGATGGGTTCAAACACCATAACAGGCATGATACAAGGAGTGGCGCAACCCGTGTTCGTGCAAGTCGGTGATGACACGGAGAGGCTGAGACGCACATTCCGTAAAATGTTGCGCTTCACGTGCTTCATCTGCTTTCCCGCCATGTTCGGTCTGTCACTGGTGGCGCCAGAGTTTATCACCATCCTCATCAAGGACAAGTGGTTGCCGTCCGCCTATCTCATGCGCATGCTATGCGTAGGCGGAGCGTTCCTCCCCATCGCCGCCTTATACTACAACCTCATCATCTCAAGAGGAAAGTCAAACGTGTATATGTGGAACATAATATCGCAGGGCATCACGATACTGCTGGCTATCACAGCGTCATACTACCTTATCGGGGAGGTCAACATAGACCTTTTCGGCACTCACACACATCTCACAGCCATTAAGGTTATGATACTCTCCTACATCACCATCAACATCTCATGGACAGCTATATGGCACCACTTCCTTAAACGTGAGATAGGACTGTCATATCTTGATGCGGCAAAAGACATCACACCGTTCCTGGTTACCGCCGCAATGTCCGTCATCGTCACATACCTCGTCACGTCGACGGTGACCAACATATATCTGATGTTGCCGTTACGCGTCGCCCTGACCATGATGGTCTACCTCGTCGTGCTATGGAACCTCAAGGCTAACATCCTACGTGAGTGTCTTGACTATCTTATCAAGAGAAAGAACAGATGATGTCATCGTACAACAGGTATTTCACCTACCGGCAATCTCATCACACACATTATACATAATAAGACTGACTGACAAGAGCCACCCTCCTGCCCCGATTGCGGTATCCAAGACCACACCAGTCCCGCAATGTCCCGAACTCAGTGGAATAATGCCAGAAAAACACAAATGCTCGACACAGACTATCAGTTATCGACGCACCGAAGAGAGCGACTCGCTATGAACATAGGGGAGAAACGGACAATTTGGGTTGTAACGAAATTTCCTATGCCTATTTTCCGCTAAACAATAGGTTAACTTATTGATAATTATTACTGTCCGCTAAACACGACCTATCCATGCCCAACCTCTTTATTACCA